>JAOUHR010000285.1 GCA_029884515.1 Gemmatimonadota bacterium | reverse complement strand
GAGGTTCCTCCGCGCGACCTTGAGCGAGATGTGGTGTTGTCCCAGCTGGCCCCGGTGGAGAGCGAGGCGCCCAGATAGGCGAGTTCGGCCTGCAGCGCCGTGGCGTCGCGCTTGCCCGCGCCCTCGTCGAGCATGTTCGCGACGAAGCTCGCGAGGCCAGGGGTGTCGCCGTCCATCCGTCCGCCGCCCGCGATGTTGAGCGTGATCTGCACCAAGGGGAGCTCACGATGCTCCACGACGCGCAGCGCAACGCCGTTCGGGAGGCGGTTCGCGTACACCGTGGGGACCGTGAGGGCGGGTGCCGGGCCGAGCGCGGGCGGCTTGGTGCGATCGAAGCCGGCCTGCTGTGCCTCGAGCGTGACGGTGCCGGCGAGCGAGCCGGCGATGGCACCGCCGATGGCACCGGCGATGGTCGTGAGGGTGCGAAGGCGGCGCGCCGCGCGCGGCGCGCCCAGGGACGTCAGTTGGCGGATCACTGGATCACCCCCCGCGTCGCCGCGAGTTCACGCTTGCCCTGTGGCACGACGCTGAGCGTCACGCGCCCTGCGAGCAGGTACTGCCGCACCACGCGCTGCACGTCGGCGGCGGTCACCGCCCGGTAGCGCTCGAGGTCCTTCTGGAAGTAGTCGGCGGTGCCGGTGGCGTAGTAGTACGCGTTCAACTGGTCCGCCTTGGCGCTCGCGAACTCGAGCCGGTTCAGGAAGGCGGCTTCGATGGCGTTCTTGGCCTGCCCGATCTCGCGCGCCGTGGGGCCATCCTTGGCCAGGCGCCGCAGCTCGGCGTCGATCACCGTCTTGAGGGTGTCGAGCCCGAATCCCGGGCGCGCCGTGGCGATGACCTGGAAGTCCCCATCGAGGCGCTTGGACGAGTTGAAGGCGGTCGCCTGCGTGGCGACCTCACGCTCGTAGACGAGCGCCTGCGTGAGGCGGCTGTTCCGCGCGCCCGAGAGCACGTAGGAGGCGATGTCGAGCGCGGCGTCGTCGCGCGAGAACTCGCGCACCCCGTGCCAGGCGAGGTAGAGGCGCGGGAGCTGCACGCGGTCCTCGAGCACGATGAGCGTGTCGCGCAGCGTGAAGGGCGCCGGTGTGGGACGCGTGATCGCAGGGCCCCGCGGGATCTCGGCGAAGAGGGTGCGCGCGAGGTCCTTCACCGAGTCGGGATCCACCGCACCCGCGACGACGATGGTCGCGTTGTTGGGTGCGTAGTACATGCGGAAGAAGTCCTTCACGTCCTCGAGCGAGGCGGCGGAGAGGTCGGCCATCGAGCCGATGGTGCTCCACGAGTACGGGTGGCCCGCAGGATAGGTCGCCGGAAGGAGGTTCTCCGTCACCAGGCCGTACGGCTGGTTCTCGTAGCTCTGTCGGCGCTCGTTCTTCACCACGTCGCGCTGGAGGTCCACCTTGGGCGCGTCCATCGTCTCGAGGAGCCAGCCCTGCCGGTCGGCCTCGAGCCAGAGCATCAAGGGGAGCGCGTTGGCGGGCCCGTCCTCGTAGTAGTTCGTGCGGTCGCTGTTGGTGGAGCCGTTGTTGTTGGCGCCGGCGGACTCGAGCAGGCGATCGAACGTCGGATAGGGCGCGTGTTCCGAGCCCATGAACATCAGGTGCTCGAAGAGGTGCGCGAAGCCGGTGCGGCCGACCTTCTCATCGCCAGAGCCCACGTGGTACCAGACGTTCGTGGTGACCGTCGGGACCGTGCGGTCCTCGTGGATGATGAGCGTGAGTCCGTTGGGGAGCGTGTCCACCACGGCCGGCACCCGGAGCGGGGTGCCTTGGGCTGCGGCGGGTGCCGAGAGCATGCCCGCGATGGCCAGGGCAGCGAGGCCGAGCAGGGGACGGCGCATGGATCGGGGGATCGAGAGGATTGCGGGACGCGCGTGGGTGCAGGGTCAAGGTATGGAGTCGGTCCCGGTGCCGGGAGGTGCGTGCGGCCGGTTGGGCGAGGCCCTGACGCAACCGGACGATCGTCGGGAGCCGCGCCTTGAGTGCCGCTCAGGCCCCGACTACGTTTCACGGTCTGGGCCAGGTAGCTCAGTTGGTAGAGCAGCGGACTGAAAATCCGCGTGTCGCCGGTTCGATTCCGGCCCTGGCCATTCATTAGAAGAGATGTGGGTCCCGAACCTCCGAGGCGCCCGTCCATTGGCCGGGCGCTTCGTGCGTGCCGCCGCCTGAACTTCCAGATCACGCGATCGCGAGGCATCTTCCGAGCATGACTCCGGCCAATACCGCGACCCCGGTGGCAACGCCCACCCGCCAGCAGGACCCCTCGCTCGACGCGCTCTGGATGCCGTTCACGGCGAACCGGGCCTTCAAGGCGAAGCCGCGCCTGCTGATCGCGGCGCAGGACATGCACTACCGGGCCGACGACGGCCGGCTGGTGCTCGACGGCGCCGCGGGCCTCTGGTGCGTGAACGCCGGCCACTGTCGCGCGTCGATCGCCGAGGCGATCGCCAAGTCCGCGCGCACGCTCGACTACGCGCCGAGCTTCCAGATGGGGCACCCCGCGAGCTTCGCCCTGGCGAATGCGCTCGTGGAGATCCTGCCCAACGGGATCGACCATGTGTTCTTCTCGAACTCCGGGTCGGAGGCGGTGGACAGCGCACTCAAGATCGCGCTCGCCTACCACCGGGCGAACGGCGAGCCCGAGCGCACGCGGTTCGTGGGCCGGGCGCGCGGCTACCACGGCGTGGGGTTCGGCGGGATCACGGTGGGCGGGATCGAGAACAACCGGAAGGCGTTCGCGGCGCAGCTGCTGCCGCAGGTGGACCACCTCCCGCACACGCACGACCTCGCGCGGAACGCCTTCGTGCAGGGCCAGCCGTGGAAGGGCGCCGAGCTCGCGGACGACCTCGAACGGATCGTGGCCGAGCGGGGCGCCGGGACGATCGCGGCGGTGATCGTCGAGCCGGTGGCGGGATCCACCGGCGTGCTCGTGCCGCCGGTGGGATACCTGGAGCGCCTCCGCGCCATCTGCGACCGCCACGGTATCCTGCTCATCTTCGACGAGGTGATCACCGGCTTCGGGCGCCTCGGCGCGCCCTTCGCGGCGCAGCACTTCGGCGTCACGCCGGACATGATGACGCTGGCCAAGGGGATCACGAACGGCGCGGTGCCCCTCGGCGCCGCCTGCGTGCAGGGCCGCATCTACGACACGGTGGTGAACGCGACGGAGCGCGGGATCGAGTTCTTCCACGGCTACACGTACAGCGGGCACCCGCTGGCGGCCGCGGCCGGACTCGCGACGCTCGAGCTGTACGCGACGGAAGGCCTGTTCGCGCGCGCGGCCTCGCTCGCCCCCACGTGGGAGGAGGCGCTGCACTCGCTGAAGGACGCGCCGTACGTGATCGACATCCGGAACCTCGGCCTCGTGGGCGGGATCGAGCTCGAGCCGCGGCCCGATGCCCCGGGCGCGCGCGGGTTCGACGCGTTCGTGGACGCGTTCGCCACCGAGGATGCGATGATCCGCGTGACGGCGGACATCCTCGCGCTCTCCCCGCCGCTCATCATCAGCGAGGCGCAGATCGAGGAGCTGGTGGGGAAGGTGCGCCGCGTGCTGGAGCGCCTCAAATAGTATCGCACCATCACCAATGAGCGCCCCGCGTGGGCGCGGGAGCGCCTGATGCGGAGCGCGCGCACGAGATCGCGGGATGGCCACTGGCTGGGCGGGATGCTGGCCCTCGCCTGCGCCATCGCCCTCGGCGTGACGGCCGTCGGCGCGGTGGCCCTCGGCGCGCAGCCCGCGCAACAGGCGAAGCAGGCGCAGCCCGCCGCGACACGCCCCCGCGCGATCGACCTCGGCATCACGCCGCTCATCGGCGGCACGCCCGGTCCGCTCGACGCGATCACCGACGTGCGCGGCGTGGAGGTGGGGCACAGCACGATCATCCGCGGTGCCGCCGGTCCGCTCGTGGTCGGCACGGGACCCGTGCGCACCGGCGTGACCATCGTGCACCC
>JAOUHR010000284.1 GCA_029884515.1 Gemmatimonadota bacterium | reverse complement strand
CCGACATCGACGCGGTGCGCGGCTTCGACGTGACCACCGGGATGAGCGTCGCCACGATCGACCTCAAGCCGATGCGGGCGACCTTCCTGAACGACGTCGCCGTGAGCAACGAAGGGTCGCTCTACATCACCGACAGCGGGATCGCCTTCGCCGCCGACGGCTCGGTGCGACACCCGGGCCTGAGCCGCGTGTTCGAGGTCCGGAACCGCGTCCCGCGGCAGGCGCTCGTGCTTCCCAAGGAATCCGCCGCGAACGGCATCGCCTGGTGGCCCGGCCGGAACGCCTGGCTCATCGTCGGCTTCAACACGCCGGACATCTACCAGTGGTTCAGCGGCGCCAAGGAGGCGACGGTGATCGCGAAGGGCCCCGGTGGCGCGGACGGCATCGTGGTGCTCGCCGACGGCAGCGCGATCTACACCAGCTGGGCCGACTCGACGCTCACCCTGCTCGCCGGCACGCTCACCACAACGCTCCGGCGCGGGCTTCCCGCGCCAGCGGACCTCGGCTATGACGGGCTGCGCAACGTGGTCGCCGTGCCGCTCTTCAACGACAACCGCGTGGAGCTCTGGCCGGTGACGGCGACGCCGGCCGCGAACGCGCCACAGATGCTGCGGCCCTGAGGCGCGGCAGGCGGTCGCCGTGATGCGGGGTGACGCCACCGCGGAGCGCACCCGATGAGCCGCCGCCGGTGGCTCATCGTCGTGCTCTCCTTCGCGGTCGCGCTCGGCGTCTCGGCGTACCTCGTCTGGAGTGGTTGGACCAAGCACGGAGCACCGCCGCTGCTGCCCTGGTGGGCGCACGTCGCCGTCCTCGGGCTGGTGGGCGTCGAGATCCTCGCGCGCGGACTCAAGCTCCACTGGAGCGCCGCCGCCATCCGGGTGAAGCTGCGCCTGGGGTCGGCAATCCGCGTGATCCTGGGCGGCGACTTCGCCGCGGCGATCACCCCCGGGCGGTCGGGCGCGGAGCCGGCACGGTTCGTGGTGCTCGCCGAGGCGGGATTGCCGGCCGCGTCGATCATCCTGGTGCTCTTCATCGAGCTCTTCCTCGAGCTCGTCTCGCTGGTGCTCATCGTCGGCGCGATGGCGGTCGTCTTCCGCGGCGCGGGGGGCGTGATCGGCCTCATGGTCGGCGTGATCGGCGCCTGGATGGTGCTCGTCGGCGCGGCGGCGGTGATCGGCTGGTACCTCTCGCACCGCAACACGCGTGGCAAGCCGCCCGAGTGGGCGCGCAAGCTCGGCTTCAAGGCCGGCGCGTGGCGACGGGTGCAGCACGCGATGCGCGCCCTGCGCGCCAGCGTCGCGTCGCTCAGGCAGGCGCGGCCGCTGGCGCTCGTCGCCGCCACGATCGCCTCGGCGGTGCACGTGGCGATGCGGCTCTCGGTGCTCGTCGTGATCGTGCAGAGCGTCGCGCCGGAGACGGCGCTCGCGCCGCTCCTCCTCTGGTCGCTCGTGATCATGTACGGCAGCTCGATCGCCCCTGCGCCGGGTGGCGGCGGCGCCGTGGAGTTCTCGTTCAAGCTCGCCTTCGCCTCGCTCCTCGCCGCCGACGTGCTCGCCGGGTCGCTCATCTGGTGGCGCGTGTACACGTTCTACCTGTACATGCTCCTCGGCGCGCTCGCGGCCGGCAGCACCGTGCTGCGCGCGCTGCGCGAACGGCCCGAGGAGTTGCTGGCGGAGGCGCCGGACGCGCCGGAGGCCGAGCCCGCGTGAGCCACGCACCCTTCACGCCGGAGTGGACGGCCGCACTCTGCGCCGCGATCGAGTCCGACGCGGAGTATCGTGCCGTCGCGGCCAAGTGGACCTGGCCCGTGGCACTCGTGCTGGAGCCGGCGCCGGAGATCGGCTACCCGGAGTCCGTCGCCGTGGAGCTCGCGCTCGACCGCGGGCATTGCCTCGGCGCGGAACTGCGGACGCCCGACGCGGTCACGGCGCCGTTCGTCTTGACGGCGGACTACCCCACGTGGAAGGCCGTGGTGCACGGGGACCTCGACCTCATCGGCGCCGTCATGCACCGGCGCATCAAGGTCGAGGGTTCACTGGTGACGCTCATGCTGCACACCAAGGCGGCCATCGCGCTGGTGGCCTGCGCGCGCCGCGTGCCCACCCACTTCCCCGACGAGGCCTGACCATGCCGATCGCCGCGCAGCACACCGGGAGCGCCTACTATGCCCTCTGGCGCAAGGCGAAGCAGCTGGCGTGGGACCCCGCCGCGATCGACCTGTCGGCCGACCGCGCGCAGTGGGCGGCGATCAGGCGCGACCATGCCGACAAGCAGTACGACGAGCAGATCCTGCGGCTCTGTTCCCTCTTCTACGAGGGCGAGGAGTCGGTCACGAGGACCCTCTCCCCGTTCTGCTCCGCGGTCTCGCGTGCCGGGCTCGGCATCGACAAGGAGATGTTCCTCACGGCGCAGCTGTACGAGGAGGCGAAGCACTTCGAGTTCTTCGCGCGCTACTTCACCGAGGTGTTCGAGGCGGACGGCGCGGTCACCGCGTCGTTCCTGACGCCGGCGCCGCGGGCGGTGCTCGTCGCGGACCTGGAGGAAGTCACCGAGCGGCTGCGCCGCGAGGACGACCCCGAGGCGTTGCGCGCGACGTTCGTGGAGGCGGTGACGCACTACATGGGGGTGGTGGAGGCGATGCTCGCCCGCACGGGGTACGTCGGCGCGCACGACGCGCTCGCCACGCGCGGGTTCCTGCCGGGGCTGCAGGAGGGCTTCCGGCTGATCCGCCGTGACGAGGGCCGGCACGTGGCATTCGGCATGCGCTGCGTCGCCGAACTCACGATGGAGCGTCCGCAGTACCGCGAGATCGTCGCGGCGACCTTCGAGCGGCACCTCCCCAACGTCCTCGCCACGATCGGCGAGTTCGACTACCCGCACCCCATCGTGGACCTGGGGAAACTGAGTGCGTTCGCACTGGCCCAGTACCAGCGGTTTGCGGGCGCGGCCGGGCTCGGGGACGAGCCGGTGGATCCGAGGACGTTCGAGGACGAGTAGTCCGGCGCCCCTGGCTCAGGGCGCGCGCGGGCAGGCGACCTGCGTCGCGACGAACGGGATCGCCTTGGCCTCGCCGAACCGGGTCTCGCCCCGCACCGCATCGGCGCCCGCGCGCCGTACCGTCGCGGTGCGCCCGTCGGCAGCGACCACGAGCACGAGCGTGTCCCCCGCCTCGCGCGTGATGCGCGGTGCGTGGAGCAGCGAGTCGGGTTTGCCGGCGGTCGAGGCCAGCCAACAGCCCTCGAGCGGCTTCGGTGTCGCAGCCTCCGCGGCGTCCGCCGACGCGGCCGCCGACGCGGCCGACTTGAGCGCCGCCGCATCGCGCGGCGCCGCACCAGCCGCAGTCACGCCGGCGGCGACGCCCCCCACGACACCCACCTCCGCCGGCTGATCCGCGCGCCGTGCGCGGAACTCGGCCGTGGCCTTGGCCGCGGGTGCGAGCGTGGGAGCCGCAGGAACTGATGCGGGGGATGCGGCCTTTGTTGACGCCTCCGCGAGCCTTTCGGTGAGCGCCGACCGCGCGCCCGCCACCACACGCTCCGATTCCGCGCGCTTCAGCGCATCGGACTCGCGGGAGTCCGCCTGCGCGACAATGCCCGCGCTGGCGACGGTCGCATTCTGTCGCGCGGCTGAGTCGATGAGTGCTTCGCGCGCCGGCTCAGCACTCCCCGCGGACCTCTTCACCTGGTTTGCGCCGCTCTGCTGCGCCAGCACCGGCGGTGGCGCGTCCGCCTGCGTCGGCTCCGTCGACTCCGTCGTCGTCACCGACCGCAGTTCGTCGAGCTGCGGCGTGTTCGCCGTGCTCGTCCACACCACCGTCGCCGTGCCCACCACGAGCACCACGCCCGCCGCCATCCGCATCCACGGCCGCACCACGTACCGCGGCTTGTGCGCCGAGCGCGAACCCGCGGACGCGCCCGCGGGCGAGCCCGCCGCCCGCGTGCCCGCCGGCACCACGCCGCCG
>JAOUHR010000283.1 GCA_029884515.1 Gemmatimonadota bacterium | reverse complement strand
GCGCATCCGCAAGGTGTTCCAGGAGTACACCCGCGAGTACGAGGTCCTCGTCTACGACGACGCGAGCACCGACACCACGCGCGACGTCCTGGCGCCGTACGCCAAGGCGATGCCGCTCACGGTGCTCGGCGGCGCCGCGCGCGTGGGGTATGCGCGTGCCGTGGATGCCCTGCTGCGCGAGGCGTCCAAGCGCACGCGCTATCCGCGCCGGGATGCGGTCATCGTGATGCAGGCCGACTTCACCGAGCAGCCCGAGGGCATCCCCGAGCTGGTGAAGCGCTTCGAGGGCGGTGCGGACGTCGTCGTCGCGGAGCGGATCGTCCCGGCCGACGCGCCCGAGGAGGTCCGGAAGCTCCATCGGCTCGCCGGCTTCCTGCCGCGGCTCTGGCCCATTCGCGCCGCGGTCACCGTCTCCGGGGTGCAGGACCCGTTCGGCAGCCTGCGCTTGATGCGCATCGCGGTGGTGCGCGACCTCCTGCACGCCGCCGGCGACCTGCCCGTGGCGACGGCCGCGGCGCCGTGGCAGGCGAACCTCGAATACCTGCGCGCCGCCGTCGCCCAGGCGCGGCGGGTGGAGAGCGTCGCGCTCCCGCTGCGCTACGACGTGCGGCCGCGCGCCACGCGGCGCGACCCGTGGCCCGACGCATGGGCCCTCGCCCGCGAGGGCTGGGCCGCGCGCGGTCGCGCGCGATCCCCGGCCACCTCCACCGTCGCGTGACGCGACGCGTCGCGAGCGCCCTCGGCGGCGCCGCGCTGGCCATCGCGGTGGCGGCACCCCTCGGCGCGCAGGGGCTCGTCGCGGCGGCCCGCCTCGCGGGAGCGCCCGTCCCGTTCAACGAGGGCGAGCAGCTCGTCTACGACGTGAAGTTCGGCGTCCTCAAGGTCGGGACGGGCCACATGCGGGTGCTCGGCATCGACACGGTGCGCAGCCGGCTGGCCTGGCATGTCCAGTTCACGCTGCGGGGCGGCACCTTCTTCTACAAGGTGAACGACGTCTACGACAGCTGGATGGACGTGCGCACGCTGAACTCGCTGCGCTACATCCAGGACACCGACCAGGGGTCGCGCGAGCGGGAACGCCGCTACGAGATCTTCCCGGAACGGTCGAACTACAACGAGGTCGCCAAGAACAACCGGGTGATGCCCTCCGTGCCCGACCCGCTCGACGACGGCTCGTTCCTCTTCTTCATCCGCACCGTCCCGCTCGAGGTGGGCAAGACGTACGAGTTCAACCGGTACTTCAAGCCGGACCGGAACCCGGTCACCATCCGCGTGCTGCGCAAGGAGCGCGTGAAGGTCCCCGCCGGCACCTTCAACGCGATCGTGCTCCAGCCGATCATCAAGACCTCCGGTATCTTCTCCGAGGGCGGCCAGGCCGAGATCTGGCTCTCCGACGACGACAAGCGGATGATGTTGCAGATGAAGAGCCGCCTGTCGTTCGGGTCGCTCAACCTCTACCTGCGCTCGTACCGCCTCGAGGCACCCGCCGATGCGAAGGACAGCACGATCCCGGACGACACCACCCCGCCCCCCTGAGCAGGACCCGCGTCCTGCCCGTTTGCACTCCCGGAAACTGACATGGGCACCATCGAGCACAGCGTGAGGACCGCGTGAGCAAGGAGCGCGAACAGCGGATCGCCCCGCGCGAAGCGGACCTCTCCCGCGTGAAGACGATCCCGATCGCCGTGCGCCCGAACAAGGTGCGCTCGGAGGAGTTCGCGAGTGCGCCCGGGACGGACCGCTCGTTCGCCGCGTTCCTCCAGGCGCTCCCCGACGTCCTCAAGGCGCGCGACCTCCGGCGCGTGGTGGAGGCCACGGCACGCGCCGCCAAGCGCAAGCGCGGCGTGATCGTGATGCTCGGCGGGCACGTGGTGAAGACGGGCGTGGCGCCCGTGCTCATGGACCTCATGCAACGCGGCGTGATCACCCACCTCGCGATGAATGGCTCGGCGGCGATCCACGACTACGAGATCGCGCGGTTCGGCGGCACCTCCGAGGACGTCGCGGCGGGGCTCAAGGACGGCACGTTCGGGATGGCCGAGGAGACGGGACGCGGGCTCAACGAGGCCTTCGTCGCCGGAGCGAAGCACGGCTGGGGGATGGGCGAGTCCGTCGCCCGTGCGCTGGAAGCCGTGCCCAAGCTGGCGCACCCCGAGCACTCGATCATCCTGGCCGCACACCGGCACTGGATCCCTGTCTCCGTGCACGCCGCCTTGGGGGCCGAGATCATCCACCAGCACCCGGCCGCGAGCGGCGCCGCCATCGGCGACACGAGCCATCGCGACTTCCGCCGGCTCGCCGCGTCCTGCGACGACCTGCACCAGGGGGGCGTGGTGCTCAACCTCGGCAGCGCGGTGATCATGCCGGAGGTGTTCCTCAAGGCGCTCACCGTCGCGCGGAACCTGAATGGCGGGAAGCCGACCGACTTCACCACGGCCGACTTCGACATGCAGCGGCACTACCGGCCGCGCGTGAACGTCGTGGAGCGCCCCGTGCTGGCGGGCGGCGAGGGATTCGAGATCACCGGGCATCATGAGCTGATGATCCCGCTCTTCGGGTGGGCGGTGGCGGAGGCGCTCGACAAAGGCTGACCGACGGACCGCGATATCCGTGATACCCTGGATGCACGAGCGGCGGCGCCCGGTCAGGGCGCCGCCGCTCGTTCGTGCAGGACCCAGCCTGGTTCAGCCGCCGAACTTGTCGCGCAGGTCCTTCGCCGTGCCCGGCGAGAAGATGCGGATCACCAGGTAGATCAGGCCGCCCACGATCGCGATGGGGATCGCCATCCCGAGCAGGGTGAAGAGCAGGCCGAACAGGCCGCCGAGGATCCCGAAGAAGAGCCTCAGGATGAAGAGCCCGGCGAACGCCATCAGGCCGATGATCAGGATCGTGCGGAGCATGCTGGGTCCTTGAACGGGTGTACCGGCATTACGGGAGCACCCTGTCCGAGGTTTCGGATCGCCTCAGCGACCCGCTACCGCGACCACGACCACGGGGGTGCGCGCGAGCGTCGCGTGTGCGCGAACCGGCCCGCCCAAGTCGAGGATGAGCGAGTCCATCCGCGCTAACCGTCAAAAACAACTATTGATGGTTAGCCGCACTTCCCGGGATCGAGACCCCGCCTATATTCCGCTCACCCTCGCTCCCGAGGGCGATGCCGCACGGCCGCTCCGCGAGGGCCACCTCACTTCCACCCCCGGGGTCGGAGACTGATGGGCGAGGTCCTCTACCAGATCATGGGCCGGCATCGCGCCGAGCCGCTCCCCGAGCGGAAACCCTCCTGGCTCAAGGTCAAGGCGCCGGGTGGCCAGAACTACCTGCACCTCAAGCAGCTCATGCGGGAGCTCGACCTCCACACGGTCTGCGAGGAGGCGCACTGCCCCAACGTCGGCGAGTGCTGGGAGCACGGCACCGCCACCTTCATGATCCTCGGCGACGTCTGCACCCGGAACTGCGCCTACTGCGCAGTGGCCCACGGCCGGCCGCCCAAGTTCGACCCGGCCGAGCCGGCCCGCGTGGCCGAGGCGGCGCTCAAGATGAACCTCCGCCATCTCGTGATCACGAGCGTGGACCGCGACGACCTCCCCGACTTCGGCGCCTGGGCCTTCGCCGAGGTGATCCGGCAGGTGCACGACGCCGTGCCGGGGTGCTCCGTGGAGGTGCTCGTCCCCGACTTCCAGGGGAACGAGGACTCGATCCGCGCCGTGCTCGAGGCGCGTCCCGAGATCTACAACCACAATACCGAGACCGTCCCGCGCCTCTACAAGAAGGCGCGCCCGGGCGGCCGCTACGAGCGCGTGCTCGCGATCTTCCGCGCGAGCAAGCGCATCGCGCCCGACATCCCCACCAAGACCGGCATCATCCTCGGCATGGGCGAGACGAACGAGGAGGTCCTCAAGACCATGCGCGAGCTGCGCGAAGTGGACGTCGACATCCTCACGCTCGGCCAGTATCTCCGCCCGTC
>JAOUHR010000282.1 GCA_029884515.1 Gemmatimonadota bacterium | reverse complement strand
GACCAGGGCGAGGAGAAGGCGTGTGGTTCGCATGCGGGATATCTTACGAACGTGCCCCTCCTCCCGCTCTACGGACACGATGCGCTGCGCGCCCGGCTCGCCGAACAGGCGGATCGCGGCGCGCTGCCGGCGAGCCTCCTGTTCCAGGGCCCCCCGGGCGTCGGCAAGCAGCGGCTCGCGCTCTGGCTCGGAGGCCGGCTGCTCTGCGAGTCGGCGGAACGCCCGTGCGGCACCTGCCAGCACTGCAAGTATGTCGCGGAACTCCAGCATCCCGACCTGCGGTGGGTCTTCCCGCGCCCCAAGCTCAAGGGCGCCGACCAGACGCTCGAGGAGGTGCAGGAGGAATACGAGGGCGCGGTGCGGGACCGTGTGGAGGCGCGGGGTCTCTATGCGCGGCCGGACGGGTCGGCGGGCATCTATCCCTATGTCACGCGGTTCCTCGTGCACGTCGCGTCCCGCTCCCCGGCGATGGCGCGCCGCAAGGTGCTCGTGATCGGTGACGCGGAGCGGATGGTGCCGCAGGCCTCGTCGCCCGAGGCAGCGAACGCGCTGCTCAAGCTCCTCGAGGAGCCGCCGGCCGACACCACGCTGATCCTCACCTCGAGCGAGCCGGGCTCGCTGCTGCCCACCATCCGCTCGCGTGTGGTCGCGTTCCGCGTCGCGCCCGTCGCCGAGGTGCCCATGCGGAGCTTCCTGGCCGACGAGGCCGCGAGTGGCGTGCTCCCCAACGAACCCGCCGACGTGCTGCTCCGCCTGGCCGGCGGCGCCCCCGGCATGCTGATCGGCACCGACGACCGCGCGGCCGCCATCGCGCGCGCGCGCCAGCTCCTCGCCGCCGCCGACGCCGGCACCGAGCACGCGCTGCGGGCCGCGTTCACCAGCGGCTCGGCCAAGGCCCGCGGGAAGTTCACCGATGTACTCGACGCGCTCTCCGTGCTCCTCCACGAGCGCGCGCGCGACGCCGCCGGGCGCGGCGACGAGGTGGGCGCCGTGCGCGCGGTGCGCGCGATCCCGGAGGTGGAGGAAGCGAAGCGCGCCGCTGAGGGCAACGTGAACCCACAGCTCGTCACCGCGCGGCTGCTCGGCGCGCTCGCCGGGAGCGCGTCGTGAGCGAAGGGGCGGGCAAGGCACCGCTCTCCCACCTCGACGCGCGCGGCGAGGCCTCGATGGTGGACGTGAGCGGCAAGTCGGCCACCGTGCGCCGAGCCCTCGCCGAGGGCCGGATCGTGATGAGCGCGGCCGCCTTCGCGTCCGTGCGTGACGCGCAGCTCAGGAAGGGCGACGTGATCGGCACCGCCCGCGTCGCCGGCGTGATGGCGGCCAAGCGCACCGCCGAGCTCATCCCGCTCTGCCACCCGCTGGCGCTCAGCGACGTGCAGGTGCGCTTCACGCTGGAGGAGGCGGCCCACGCCGTGCGCTGCGAGGCGGAGGTGCGCACCACCGGTCCGACCGGCGTGGAGATGGAGGCGCTCACCGCGGTGTCGGTGGCGCTGCTCACCGTCTACGACATGGCGAAGAGCGCCGACAAGGGGATGCGGATCGAGGGCGTGCGGCTCCTCGAGAAGGACGGCGGCAAGTCGGGGAGCTGGCGCGCGGGGTAGCCGCGCGACGCGCCGGTGGTGCCTACCGCACGCGCAGCTTCTGCCCGATCCGGATCTTGTCGCTCTTGAGCCGGTTCATCCGCATGAGTTCCTTGACACTCGTGCCGTTGCGGCGCGCGATCACGCTCAGCGACTCGCCGCGCTGCACCACGTGCAGCCCGCTCGCCGAGCTGCCGTAGCGCTCGATCGCCGGGTTCGGCACGTCGCGCGCCGCCAGGGCGACGTCCACCCGCGGCACGAGGATCCGTTGGCCGGGGTGCAGGTTCCCGTTCTTGAGCCGCGTGGCCTGCGGGTTGTACCAGTTGAGCTGCTTGGCCGTGAGGCCATGCTTCTTCGCGATGGCGGTGATGTAGTCACCGTCCTTGGTCACCACCGTCCTGATCGCGACACGCTCGGCCGCGTCGAGGGCGCCGAAGCGCGCCTCGAATCCGTCGGCGGCGCCCAGCGGCACGCGCAGCCACACCCGCGCACCCGTCGGCGGCGTCATCCCGCGCAACACGTGCGGGTTGTAGTCGAGCAGCGTGTCGAGCGGGATCCCCGCCCCGTTCGCGACCGCCGCCAGCGGCGTCGCGTTCGGCACCTGCACCGAATCCCACTCGAAGGGCGCCACGCTCCGCACCTCGAGGCCGTAGCGCGCGGGTTCCTTCCCCACCAACGCCGCCGCGATGAGCTTCGGCACGTAGTCCCGCGTCTCGGCGCGCAACGACTTGGTCTCGGCGAGGGCGAAGAAGAGGTCGTCCCCCTCGGTGCCCTCGAAGCTCACGGCGTTCTGGGCGAGGCCGCGGGAGACGCGGCCGGGGCCGCCGTTGTACGCCGCGGCCGCGAGGTACAGGGAGCCGAAGCCCTCGCGCAGCTCGTTCAGGAAGGCGACGGCCGCCTCGGTGGAGCGCACCGGGTCGCGACGCTCGTCGAGCCACCAGTCCACCCGGAGCCCCACGCCCTTGGCGGTGCCGGTCATGAACTGCCACATCCCCACGGCCGCGGCGCGCGAGTAGGCGTTCGGGTCGTACCAGCTCTCGATGAGCGAGAGGTAGATCATGTCCTCGGGAAGGCCGCCGGCCCGCAGCTTGGCGGTCATCATCGGCGCATACCGGCTCTGGCGCTCGAGCGCGACCTCGAACGACTCCTTGGCGTTCTCGCTGAAGCGCTTGACGAAGTACTCCACCCGCGCGTGCGACTCGTAGGGCGCCACGGCGATGTCCCAGGCCGGTGGCTCGGCGGCAGGCTCCTCGGGCTCGGCGGGGCTCTCGACAGGGACCGGGGCGACGGTCTCCGCGACCGGGACCGGCGGCTCCGGCTCGACCGCCGGTGCCAGTGACAAGACCTCCGCGGGTCCGGTCGCCTGCGCCTCGGTCGCGACGGCGTCGGCGGCCGGCGCCGCCACGGGCACCACGGCCGCGCGGCGCGACGGAAGCCTCACGCCACCGCACGCGGTGAGCAGGCACAGGGCGACCCCAAGAGTCCAGCGCGATCCCGCCATTCCCCCTCCAAGACGATGAGCTGTCCGGCGCGGCGGCCGCGCCTGCGACCCACCTACACCCTATATTCGACGCGTGCGTCCACTCCCTACGATCCTGCTCGCCGTTCCGCTGGCCTGCCTCGCCAGCATGGCCGCCTGCGGGTCCCCCCGGTCCGGCTCGCCGGGGTCCCCGGCACCCGCCGGGGGGGCCCCCCAATCTACCCCGCCAGTTGCAACTTCTGCGCCCGGTGGGGCCACCCAGGCCCGTGACATCCGTCACAGCGCCCTGGAGGCCGCCCTCCGCCGCCGCATCGCGGCCACCCCGGGCGCCGAGGTGGGCCTCTGGCTGCAGGACCTCGCCACCGGCGAGACCCTCGGCATCTCCGACACCGTCGCCTTCCATGCCGCGAGCACCATGAAGGTGCCCGTCATGATCGAGCTCTTCCGCCGCGCGGACGCCGGGACTCTGCGCCTCAGCGACCGCATCCCGCTCGAGAACCGTTTCGCGTCCATCATGGACGGTTCCCCCTACACCCTCGGTGCCGACGACGATTCCGACGGCGCACTCTACGACCGCGTGGGCGCGCCCATCTCGTTCCGCGAACTCAATGAACGGATGATCGTCCGCTCCAGCAACCTGGCGACGAACGTCCTCATCGACCGACTCGATCCCACGCGCGTGACATCCACGGCCCGCGCGCTCGGCGGCGAGGGCGTGTTCGTCCGGCGGGGGGTCGAGGACGGCCTCGCCTTCGCGGCCGGCCGCAACAACACGACGACCGCGCGCGGCATGGGGAAACTCCTCGTCGCGCTCGAGCGGGGCGAGGCCGCGTCGGCGTGGGCGACCATCGCGATGCGGGAGACGCTGCTCCGGCAGGAGTTCAATGAGGAGATCCCCGCGGGTCTCCCGCCGGGCACA
>JAOUHR010000281.1 GCA_029884515.1 Gemmatimonadota bacterium | reverse complement strand
CGCCAGGCGCGCCGTGGAGAGGAAATACGTCTCGAAGCCGCGCACGCCCGACGCGTTCTTCCACGCCGGGTTCGCCGCATTCGTGTGGATCGAGATGAAGAGGTCGCCGCGCCTGGCGTTCGCCATCGGGCCGCGGTCGTAGAGGCCGATGAGCGTGTCTGCGGTCCGCGTCATGAAGACGTCGATGCCGCGCTTCTCCAGTTCCGCCCTCAATCGCGTCGCCATCGCGAGCGTGAGCTCGGCCTCCCGCACGCGGCGACCGTTCACGACGGATCCGGGATTGCCCGGGTCGCGCCCACCGTGGCCCGCGTCCACGACGACCGTGTAGCGGCGTGTGAGCCCGTTCGCGTTGCGCGCCGGGGTGCGGGACGTCGCCGCAGTGACCACCGGCGTGGGAGCTGGCGCCGGCTGGACCGCGGCGACACCGGGCGCTTCCGCGCCGGCCGCTGGCACGGAGCGGCGCGCGATGCTCTGGAAGAGCCGCACCTCGGACCGCTCGCGATCCCAGAGGATGCCGATCCCGAAGCGCGGGATGATCTCGCTGAAGAGCTGGAGCGAGACGTGCGGCGCTCCATCGACGATCCGTGTGGCCTCGATCAGCGGGAGCGTGAAGCCACCGTAGGCGGCGAACGGGGCGCCGTCCTGGATCTCCAGCGCCGTGCCGTAGAGCGAGAGCCGCCACCGCCCGACGCCGATGCTGTCGCAGGTGCCACCGAGCAGGCGCGCAAGCAGGTCCGCACGCACCATCCCGCCACCGACGGTCGGCACGAGCTGCACGACCGTGTCGCCGCCGACGCCCTTCACACGGATCACGTATCCCGGCGGGGGCTCGTGCCGCACCTCGGCCGCGCCGACGCCGCCTGGCGCGACCACTGCCGCGAACGCCGTGGCGAACGCCGTGGCGAACGCCGACGCCCGCGCGAGGCGTGCGAGACGCACGCGGACGTGAAGCCTCACCGCACCCTCAGGGCACGCTGCATGTCGCGCTCGTCGTCCCGCGCCTTGAGGTCGGCGCGCTTGTCATGGAGCTTCTTCCCGCGCGCCAGGCCGATGCGCACCTTCGCGCGGCCCTTCTTGAAGTAGAGATCGAGTGCCACCAACGTGAGCCCCTTGCGTTCCACCGCGCCGATCATCTGCCGGATCTCCTTCTGGTGCAGGAGGAGCTTCCGCGATCGCGTCGGTTCATGATTCCAGATGTTGCCCATCGCGTACGGCGCGATGTGTGCGTTGAGCAGCCAGACCTCCCCGTCCTTCACCACGCCGTACGCATCGGTGATCTGGGCCCGGCCGTCGCGCAACGACTTCACCTCCGTGCCGGACAGCACCAGACCCGCCTCCCACGTCTCGAGGATCTCGTAGTCGTGTCGGGCGCGCTTGTTCCGTGCGATGGGAACAATGGTGTCGTCGGTGTCCGGCTTCCCTGGCTTCGGCATTGCTCCCTGAACAATGACGACCGAGCGTTGACTTGGGTATCCGCGACCGGGTACGTTTCGCCCTTCGCCGAAGTGGTGGAATTGGTAGACGCGCTGCGTTCAGGGCGCAGTGGGCGTAAGCCCGTGGGGGTTCGAGTCCCCCCTTCGGCATGACCGGGCGGCGATGGGCGGGTGGCGACGACGCGGGGCGACCTCCTCAGGGAGGCCGCCCCGTGCGCGTTCAGGGCGCGAAGCCGGTCACGCGTCTCACCCGCCGGCCGGCCGCAGCACGGACGGCTTCACGTCCTCCGGCAGGTGGGCCTCCCCGTAGACGGAGCGGAGCACCTCCGCGGCCTCGTCGCCATACCGCCCGAGGAGCTCGATCGCATAGGGCAGCGGCGCCCCGGCCGTGCGCGCACCGTCGCTCGCGAAGGCGAGCAGGCAGCGCCCCACGCGATCCGCAGCGGGCACCGTCCCGCCCCGCAGCGTGAGCGCCTCGCGATACGCGGCGAGCCGGTCGTTGAACTGCCGCTCCGCGAGGTCGCGCCGGTCGAGCGCGATCCCGGGGTCCTCCGCCAGCGAGGCCACGATCGCTGCCGACACATCGGCGACGGTGCGGTCGTCGAGGGCATCGCGCTGCGTGACGAGGAGTCCGAGGGCGGCCCGCGCGTAGCGCAATTCCCAGCGCGCATGGTCGGCGTCGCCGTTGGCGGCGGCATCCGCCAGCCAGAGCACGTCGGCCTCGTCCGGTTCCCTGCGAAAGGCCGCCACCGCGGCGCGCGCCCGACGACGCCGTTCCCGCTCCGAGCGCCACTCCGCGGTGAAGGGCAGCGGCATCGTCCGCGACGTCAGGGCTGCAGGACCGGCAGGCCGACGCGCTCACGTACCTTCGGCTCCGCCACGAGGAGGTCGGAGAGCCGCACGCCCTCGAGGACCTCGTCGATGCGCTGCTGCAGCATCACCCAGACGGGCCGGATGCTGCAGTCGCTCGAATGCGAGCAGCGTTCCTCGTCCACCGGGTGCGTGTCGCAGTGCAGGTCGAAGGTGCCGAGCTCGGCAGCGGAGATGATCTCGCGCACGGTGATCCGCTCGGCAGGCCGCGACAGCTCGTACCCGCCCTTGGCGCCGCGCGTGCTCGCCACGATGTCCGCGCGCCGGAGGCGCAGCAGGATCTGCTCCACGTAGTCCGCCGGGAGCCGCTCCCTCGTGGCGATGTCACGCCCCGTCACCGGCCCCTCCGTCGCACGGCGCGCCAGGTGCAGGGTGCAGATCACGCCGTACTCGGCCCAAGTGGTGATGCGCATGGCCTCAAGATGGCCCGGCGCACGAGCCCGGGACAAGTGTGCGCCTCAGTCCGAGGCGCCCGGCACGCCCGGTTCGGTGAGCCGGCGCAGGTCGAGCACCTCGGCCGCCCCGGCGGCGGTGAGGATGCCTTCGCGCACGACCAGTTCCCGCACCGACACCCCTTCCTGCACGGACCGCTTGGTGATCTCCGCGGCCTTGGCATAGCCGAGGCGTGGGGCGAGCGCCGTGGCCAGGGCCGCCGATCGCTCCACCCAGTGCGCGAGCATCGGCTCGTTCGCCTCGATGCCGCGGACGCAGCGTTCATCGAAGACGCGGACCGCGTTGCCGAGAATGGTGATCGCGCTCAGGATGTCGTGGCCGATCACCGGCATCATGACGTTCAGCTCGAGCTGCCCGTGCTCCGTGGCGGCCGCGATGGTGGCGTCGTGCCCGATCACCTGGAACACCACCTGGTTGACCATCTCGGCGATGCTCGGGTTGACCTTGCCCGGCATGATGCTGGAGCCGGGCTGCACGGCCGGCAGTTCGAGCTCGTCGAGGCCGGTGCGCGGCCCGCTCGCGAGGAGGCGCAGGTCGCTGGCAAGCTTGCCGAGGTCGAGCGCGAGCGTACGCCACGCGGCGCTCACGCCAGCGACATCCCCCATGCTCTGCATCAACTGGATCGGGTCCGCCCCCACGCGGAGCGGCAGCCCCGTGTGCGCGCGGAGTTCCTCCACCACGCGCCCGGCGTACACGGGCTCCGCGTTCACGCCGGTGCCGACCGCCGTGCCGCCGATCCCCAGGTCGAGCAGGTAGTCGGACGCCTCACGCACACGGCGGATGCCCCGCTCCACCGACCCCGCCCAGCCGGCGAACTCCTGTCCCAAGCGGATCGGCATCGCGTCCTGCAGGTGCGTGCGGCCGGCCTTCACGAGCCCGTCGAAGCGCACGGCGCGCTCGCGCAGGGTCGCGGCCAGCGCGTCGCAGGCGGCGAGTGCGGGGCCGAGCGCGTCGAGCGTCGCGAGCCGGATCGCGGTGGGGATCACGTCGTTGGTGGACTGCGCCATGTTCACGTGGTCGTTCGGGTGCACCGGCGCGTACGCACCGCGGGCGACCCCGAGCCGCTCGTTGGCGAGGTTCGCGAGCACCTCGTTCACGTTCATGTGGAGCGAGGTGCCGGCGCCCGCCTGGAAGACGTCCACCACGAACTGGTCGCGGTGCGCGCCGCCCAGCACCGCATCCGATGCGGCGATGATCGCGTCCGCGCGCTGGGCATCGAGCCGGCCCGT
>JAOUHR010000280.1 GCA_029884515.1 Gemmatimonadota bacterium | reverse complement strand
CGCGGTGGGCGCCGCGATCCAGGGCGCCGTGCTCACCGGCGAGCAGAAGGACGTGCTCCTGCTCGACGTCACCCCGCTCTCCCTCGGCATCGAGACGCTGGGCGGCGTGACCACGGTGCTCATCCCGCGGAACACGACGATCCCCACGAAGAAGTCGGAGACCTTCTCCACGGCCGACGACAACCAGACCACGGTCGAGATCCACGTGTTGCAGGGCGAGCGCGAGCTCGCGCTGCACAACAAGACGATCGGCAAGTTCCAGCTGACGGGCATCCCGCCCGCCCCGCGCGGCATGCCGCAGGTGGAGGTCACCTTCGACATCGACGCGAACGGCATCCTGCACGTGGCGGCGCGCGACAAGGCGACCGGCAAGGAGCAGAAGATCCGGATCGAGGCGTCCAGCGGGCTCTCGGACGCCGAGGTCGATCGCATGGTGAAGGACGCCGAGAAGAACGCGACCGAGGACAAGCGGAAGCGCGAGGAGATCGACACGCGCAACCGGCTCGACACGCTCGCCTACCAGGTGGAGAAGGAGTCCAAGGAGTGGGCGGACAAGGTCCCGGCCGACGTGAAGGCGCGCCTCGACGCCGCCGTGGAACGCGCCCGCAAGGCGCACCGCGGGGAGGACATGACGGAGATCAAGGCCGCGCTCGAGGAGCTGAACGCCGCCTTCCAGGCGGCCGGCCAGGCCGTCTACGCGGCGCAGCAGTCCGCACCAGCGGATGCGCCCCCGACGGACGGCGCCTCGTCCGACGGCGATGGCAAGAAGGAGGAGGTCGTCGAGGAAGCCGACTTCGAGATCGTGGACGAGAAGAAGTCGTAGGCTCGGGACCCTCGGGAACCCGGGGAAACCTTCGACCGCCCGGATGGTACTGAATTCCGGGCGGTCGAAGTCGTTCCGCCGCCGGTTCCTCCAGCTCGCCCGTCACTTTCGATACCTTACAGAGCGGGCCATCCGGCCCCCTTCTCTGCACGGAGTTCGTACCGACCATGCGCTTCCCCTTGAGCAAGACCAGGATCGTCCTCTTCGCCGGGCTCGCGTTCGCGCTCGGCGTCCTCTTCGCCTCGTCGATGGACTGGACGAGCCACGTGTCCGCCCAGCAGGGCGCGCCGATGCCGCGCACCGACGAGGTGAAGACCCTCGCCGACGCGAGCAACGCGTTCGTCTCCATCTCCGAGCACATCACGCCCGCCGTCGTCTCCGTGCAGGCCGAGCGCGACGCCCGCACCCGCACCACGCGGCCGCGGCAGGGCCAGCCCCAGGTGCCCCCGGGCTTCGAGGAGTTCTTCCGGCAGTTCGACACGCCGCAGCAGCCCCGCACGCAGCAGTCCACGGGCTCGGGGTTCCTGGTCTCCCGTGACGGCTACATCCTCACGAACAACCACGTGGTGGAGGACGCCGACCGCGTGCAGGTGGCGATGCAGGACCGCCGCGTGTATGACGCCAAGATCGTCGGCCGCGACCCGACCACCGACGTGGCCGTGCTCAAGATCGAGGGCAAGAACTTCACCGCCGTCACCTTCGGCGACGACGAGAAGCTGCGGATCGGCGAGTGGGTGCTGGCGATCGGCAACCCGCTCGGCCTCGACTTCACCGTCACGGCCGGCATCGTGAGCGCCAAGGGGCGCGGGTTGCCGGGCCTCCAGCGCACCAATTACGACATCAGCGACTTCATCCAGACCGATGCGGCCATCAACCCGGGCAACTCCGGTGGGCCGCTCGTGAACGCGCGCGGCGAGGTGGTGGGAATCAACTCCGCCATCGCCTCGCAGACCGGCTTCTACTCGGGCTACGGCTTCGCGATCCCGATCTCGCTCGCCAGGCAGGTGATGGACGACCTGATCCAGCACGGCGAGGTGCGCCGCGCCGTGATCGGCGTCGGGATCAATGAGGTGACGCCCGAGGATGCCGCCGTCGCGGGCCTCAAGGAGATCGCCGGCGTGAAGGTCGGGAGCTACTCCGGCGACGACTCGCCGGCCCTGAAGGCCGGGATCGAGCCCGGCGACGTGATCATCCGCGCCGACGGCAAGGCGGTGGACCGGGTGAGTGCGCTGCAGCGCGTGATCCGCGCCAAGAAGCCGGGGGACGTGGTGGACATCGAGGCGATGCGTTACGGCACGCGGAAGACCTTCCGCGTGAAGCTCATCGCCGCGCCGTCGGACCCGTCGGTGGTGGCGAGCGCCGGTGAGGCGCCGGCAGATGCGCCTACCCCGACGAACTCACGCCTGGGCGTGAGCGTGGAGCCCGTCACGCCCGAGCTCGTGCAGGCCGCGCAGGTGCCCGCCCAGTACCGCGGCCTCCGCGTCGCCGACGTCGAGCCGGGGAGCCCCTCCGAGGGACGGCTCTTCGTGAACGACGTGATCGTCCAGGTGCTGCCGGCGAAGACGAAGATCGGTTCGATCGCGGACCTCACCACGGCGCTCACCGCCGTGAAGGCGGGCGACTACGTGAGTTTCCTCGTGTACCGCCCGGTGCGCGGGGGCGGGGGCAGCACCTTCGTGGTGAACCTCAAGACGGCCGACTCCAAGTAGCATCGGGGCAGCGCGGCAGGTGGCATGCACGAGACGGGGCCCTGCTCAGCCGGGCCCCGTCTCGTATTATTCGGCCGTAGTACCGCAGCACGCGAAAGTGGCGGAACTGGCAGACGCGCAGGACTTAGGATCCTGTGCCGCAAGGCGTGTGGGTTCGAGTCCCACCTTTCGCATCGGGGGATTGGCACGTGGAATCGCCGCGTGGCGCGGGCGCGCACGCCGGCCGAGGCTCCATCCGCCCTTGGCCGCTCCCGCCCCGGGGATTAGTTTCCCCTCTATAGTTGCCCCCGCAGTCGGGCCCCCGACGGCGGGGTTTCGTGCCCTGAAGCCTCCCGAACGTCATCCCCGCACCATTCGACATATGGACATCCAGATCACCGCGACCAAGAGCGAGGGCGTCGAACGCCGCCTCCAGGTCGCCGTCCCACCAGACCGCGTGGCCGCGGCCCGCTCCAAGGCCGTGCACCGCGTCGCCAAGCAGGTCCGCATGCCGGGCTTCCGCCCCGGCAAGGCCCCCGAGGCGATCATCCGCAAGAAATACGCGGCCGCCATCGACCAGGAGGCCGTGGAGGCGCTCCTGCGCGAGGCCTACGAGACGGTGCTCGCCAAGGAACAGCTGCAGCTGGTCACCCAGCCGCACGCGCACGACGTCAAGTTCGGCGAGGACGACGGCCTGAGCTTCGAGCTGCACTGCGAGGTGCGCCCCGAGGTGAAGCTCGATCGGCTCGAGGGCTTCCGCGTGATGCGACCCGCGGACACGGTCACCGAGGAGCAGGTGCAGGAGCAGCTCGACCAGCTCCGCGACCAGCGCGCCGCCTGGACGCCCGTCGAGGGCAAGCCGAGCGAGGGAGACCTCGTGACGGTCACGCTGGCCACCGCCGATGACGAGGGCGCGATCCCCGACGGCCAGGAGTACCGCCTGGTGCTCGGCGCCGGCCAGGCCATCGCGCCCATCGAGGAGATGATCCTCACGCTGGCGCAGGGCGAGACGGTGGAGCGCCCCGTGAAGTGGCCGGAGGACTTCCCGGACGAGGCGCAGCGCGGCAAGACCAAGACGGTCCGCGCCACGCTCACCGAGGTGAAGCGCAAGAGCCTGCCGCCGCTCGACGACGCCTTCGCGCGCGAGATGGGCGACTTCGAATCGCTCGAGGCGTTCACGAAGGTGGTGCGCGACGACATGGCCGAGTCGGCGGTGCGCGAGGCCGATGCGGCGGCCCGCACGCAGCTGCTCGACGAGGTGGTGACGGCGAATCCGTTCGACCTGCCGCCGAGCTGGGTGAAGCAGATGATCCAGGCGTACGCCGAGGCCTACAAGATCCCGCAGGAGGAGATCGTCAAGTTCGCGGACGAGATCCGGGGCATGGCGGAACGCCAGGTCCGGCGCGACCTCATCCTCGGCGCCCTCGCCGAGCGCGAGAAGCTCGCGGCGAGCGAAGGGGACGTGGACGATCGGGT
>JAOUHR010000279.1 GCA_029884515.1 Gemmatimonadota bacterium | reverse complement strand
TGTACGCGAACGTCGAGGTCGGCGCACACGCGGCGTCGAAACGCGGCGTAAACGCCGGGGTGCCCGTCAGCTCGAACCACTTGGGCCGAAAGCGCCCGACGTAGCCGCCCGCCGCCCCCGTGCCGTCGAGGCCGCTGTTGCCGCTCACATTGAACGCGGCGATGCCAAAGTAATTCGTCGCCGACGCGCCGAGGAAGACGTTGCCGACTTCGCTGTAGCACCAGTCCGCGACCGTCGCCGCGCCCCCCGACCAGCTGCCCGCCGCGATCGTCGCCGCGCCCGCGCAGCCCACGCCGCGCGACATCGCGCCCGTGGCAACGCCCGGCAGGTTGCCGGTCGCGCTCACCGTGGTGCTCGCGGCGAAGTTGGGCGTCAGGCCGTTGTCGGTGATGTTGGCGCCCGGCAGCGGGTTGCCGGTGCCGTCGTCCTCCGCGCTCGCCCAGGCATAGGCCGCCAGGGTCATCGCGAAGTTGTCACCGGCCGCGGCCAGCGGCACGCTCGTGGGCAGCGTGCCGTGCTGGACCGGTGTGGCGGCACTGGCGCCACGAAACGCGAGGCCGAAGGGCCGCGTCACGAACGGGTTGCTCGTCCCTGTGACGAATGCGCCCGCGGGCGGGGCGGGCAAGGCGCGGCGAAACTGCAGCGTGATCTGGCCGGCGTCCGCGTAGTTGAAGAAGAAGGGCGCCTCGGCGTTCGCCGTGGTGATGCGGAAGCGGATGACCGCAGGAAAAGCGCCGTTCGGAACGAAAACGCCCGTCGGGGACCCGGAGGTCGCGGTCGTCGTCAGCGTCACGTTCCGGCTACACGCGGCCGGACTGTTGCACTGCGCGCCGACCTCGAAGTCGATTTCCGAGCCGACGGGGAACATGCCGGTGCACGCGCCGCCCGAGGTTTGCACGGCCTGCAAAAACAGCGCCTGCGAGCCGACGCCGGTGTTCGAGGGCTTGAGCGCGATCTGATTGCCGATCGCGAGCGGGACGTTGGCGCCGTTCGAAACGCGCAGCGCGGACGCAGCGAAGGTGAGCGGTGGGTCCTCGGTCGGGTCCTCGACGACGAAGCCGTCGCTCAGGTTGATCGACAGCGTCGCGGCCACGCTCTGCGCGAGGCGCACGGTAAAGTTGGTCTCGCCTCCCGACCAGCGGTAGGTCGCCAGGCCGTTGTTCAATCCCGAGGGTGTCCACACCCCGGCGCCCGCAACGAGCGCAGGCTGCCAGACTCCGGTTCCGGTGGACGTCGACAGGGTCACGGTACGCGTCCCCGGAGGCGCGCTCGCAGCGTGCAAGGTGTTGTGGGCGGTGATCGTGACCTCCGCCAGAGCGCAGGTCGCCACCGTGCTGCTAAGCAGGCTGATCGCGTAGTGCGCCACGGTGACCGCGGGCCGCAGCGCCAGCATGTGCGCCGCGCCGGTGTCGCTCGCCGGGGGATTGGCGTGCGTTGCCGTGCGGGTTCCCGTGGCGCCCGCCGTCGCGCGTAGCTCGTAGTTCACTTCGAGCGAGAGGCCCAGGTCGTTGGGTGTCGCGAGCGACGCCCGGTCGGCCGCCTCCGTCATCCCGGGGGGCGACGTCCAGGTGGCGGAGGAATTGGCCGTGTGCGAGCTGACGAGCATGGTGCTAGCCACCGTGCCGGTATCGATGCTTGGCGCCGTGTGCGTGAACCCGGTCGGCGTCGCCTGCCCGGCGTCCACGACCACGGGGTTCGTCGTATCCACTCCTGAGTAGCTCGTGATGGCCCCGACGGCACCCGCGTTCACCGGCGAGCCGCCAAAGGTCCACTTGTAGGTCGTTCCCGGCACGGCATCCACCGCGGTCGCCACGCGCCGGTAGGTGACGAGCACGTTGCCGAAGCCGCCGGTTCCGCCGCCGCCCGTCTGGCTGGTCGAATTGACGAGCGTCCAGCCCGCGGGCGCCGTGACGCTGGTCGTGCAGGCCGCGCCGCTCGTCGCGCTGCACGGCCGCGCGGCGATGGTCGCGATCATGACGTCGTTCAACGCCGTGCCGGCGGGTACCGGGATGCGCAGGCCGACCGAGCGCAGTGCAAAGAGCACGCCGTGGTTCGGGTCCGATCCGCGGTTCTTGTTCATGGTGTAGGGGCCGAAGGTCCCCGTCGCGGTCTGCGGCGAGGTGAACAACGCGATCGACGCATCGTTACCAAAGGTGGTGACGTTCTCCCACTGGAACGTGAAGCCCGCGGGCAGCCCGCCCGTGATGTTCGAGTTGTCCGAGGTATGCGCGGTCATGACGAGCAGCGCGTCCGCGTCGATCGTGGTCTGAGTGCCCGTCGTAACCGTTCCCAGGTTCTGGTAGCACCAGTTGCCGCCGCCCGGAATCCTGCACGCCGGTTGCGTGCCGCCGGGCAGCGTTCCCGGCGCGAAGATGCCCTGGATAGGCTCCACGGGATCGACCCCGGTAAAGCGGGAGATGCGTCCGAGGAGGACGTTGCAGCCCGATGCGGCGCCCCGCGTTATGGTGCTCGCATTGGTCGCCTGCGCGATGCGCCAGAAGAGCTTCGCCTGGTAGTTGCCGACCGGGGCGTGCGCGAACAGCGTGTTCCATCCTGCCATGTTGATGGCGACGTTGTCGCCGCTCGAGACCGCGGCGATCAGCAGGTCGCCGACGCTGCCCGCGGGCACGGACGGCGTGATCGACGGGCAGTTGTTGGCGTTGACGGCGGCCACGGTGCCGACGCCCACGTACGTCGGGCTCGTGGCGGCGGCCACGCCGGCCTGCGAGGCTGCGCGAAACGCGATCTGCGCGTGCGTAGCCGTCGCGGCGAGCAACGCCGCGAGCGCAAGGAGTACGGTGCGAGGCAGGCGCATGGTCTCTCGGATAACGAGCCTAACTTAGCACCGAGCAGCGCAGCACGGGCGTGAAGGATTTCCCCCTCAATCGACCGGCCGACGAGAGGCATCCCCGGTGCGCTCGAAGGCGCGCCAGGGACCGCCCGGCCGCTCCTGGCAGGCGCCGTAACGGAACGGCAGCCAGTCGCGCCCGGGGTTTAAAAATCGTAAATCCGCGAACCAGGCGCAGGTGGAACCCACCGTCAGCCCGTCGAAGGCCGGCTTGTCGGCGAACCAGCGCATGAAGCCGAGCGCGTCCGAGCGCCAGGCCGCGCGCGCGATGCGCTGCTCGGCCTCGGTCTCGCCGTAGCGCGTGCGCGTCTCCCAGCGCGCGTGCGCGAGCGGCTGGAACGCGGCGTTCAGCCGCCCGACGAAGTCGTGCGCCGGGGGCAAGGGCTCCGTGCGGCGCAGGTTCACGTGCGCGAAGCGATGCGCCGCCTCGTCGCTCGCGAACACGGTCCAGTTGAAGGGCGTCACCGCGCGCGGGTGCGCGGCGAGCTCGACCCCGCTCCAGCCTTGCGAGCGCGCGTATTCGCGCGCGTAGTCGAGCGCCTGTTCCTTGAGCAGGGCCTGGAAGCCAACGTAGGCGACGAGCACCACCCCGGCCGCCAGCGCCGGAACGCGCGAGCGGCGCCAGATGAGACAGGCGATGAGTCCCGCAAGGATGATGCCGCTGAACCACAGGTCGATGATGAAGGTCATGCCCCAGGCATAGCGCGCATCCGACAGCGGCGCGAAGATGATGGTGCCGAAGCTCGTGATGAGGTCGCCCAGGATATGCGCACCGAGCGCGAGCGCGCAAACGCCGTAGAGCGCGCGCCAGCCGCGCGGCTCGCGCAGCAGCTTCGCCAGCACCCAGGAAAGCACGAGCGCCCACAGCGGCAGCAGCAGCACCGAGTGCGTCGGCCCGCGGTGCTGCTCGAGGTAGAACACCGGCGAGACGAAGGCGAGGACGAAGTCGAGATCAGGCGCCGCCGCGGCGAAAAACCCCGCCGCCACGCGCCGCGGCAGCGAGCGCGGCGGCGCGTCCTTCGACGCGGTGGCCCGGGCGAGGAGCGCGCCCGACAGCGCGTGCGTGAGCGTGTCCATAAATAGGGACAGACCCCATTATTCCGCAGAGCGAAAAAATGTGGTCTGTCCCCATTTAATCACG
>JAOUHR010000278.1 GCA_029884515.1 Gemmatimonadota bacterium | reverse complement strand
CTACACCACGGCAGACGAGGTCGAGGGCGACCGCGGTGCCTGGCATCACCGCTCACCGGAGCAGTACCGCCGCTACCTCCGGCGCGCCAAGCTGCAGGCGGTGGGCATGCACTGCTACGTCACCGGCGAGGTCGCCGCCGGGACGGCGGCGCTCGAGCGCGGCCACGACTGACGGGGAGTCGACCCGGTCCCGTCGGCGGATGGGTCCGGGCCGCCCTTGACCTGAGGGTCGAACAGTGTAACCTTTCATCCGGATATACGGATGAAACGACTTCCCCTCTTCGACCGCCTGACGGCCCTCTCGGACCCCATCCGGGCTCGGCTGCTCCTCATCCTGGAGCGGCACGAACTCACGGTGTCGGAGGTGCGGGCCGTGCTCCAGCTTCCCCAGTCCACGGTGAGCCGGCACCTGAAGGTGTTGGCGAGCGCGGGGCTGGTGAGCGCGCGTGAGGACGGGACGTCGAACCGCTACCGGCTGGATCCCAGATCACTCGATGCCGCCGCGCGGCGCCTCTGGGCGCCGGTCCGCGACGAGGCGGCGCAGCTACCGGCGGCCCGGCGCGACCTCGATCGCGTGAAGAGCGTGCTCGCAGACCGGCACACGCGGTCGCAGGTCTTCTTCGCGAGCTCTGCGGCACAGTGGGACCGGCTGCGCGCGGAGCTCTTCGGCACGCGCACCGAGCTCTTCGCGCTCGTCGGCCTGTTGGATGCGGGCGCTCGCGTCGGTGACCTGGGCTGCGGCACCGGCCAGCTCGCCGAGGTGATGGCGCCGTTCGTCAAAGGCGTGATCGCGGTGGACGAGTCGTCCGCGATGCTCAAGGCCGCCCGGGCGCGGCTCGCCTCGCACGAGAACGTCGAGTTGCGCGAGGGCTCCATCGAGTCGCTCCCGATCGACGACGGCGCGCTCGACGTCGCCGTGCTCTCGCTGGTGCTCCACTTCGTCGCGGACCCGGCGGCGGCCCTCGCCGAGATCCGGCGCGCGCTGCGCCCGAAGGGCGGGCGGCTGTTGATCGTCGACATGCTCCCGCACGACCGTGAGGAGTACCGCCAGACGATGGGACACGTCTCGCTCGGCTTCGACGCCGCGCAGCTCGGCCAGTGGAGCGACGACGCCGGCTTCAGCACCATCCGCCACCACGCCTTGCCCTCGGCCCCGCAGGGCAAGGGTCCCACGTTGTTCACCGCCGTTCTCACCACGTGAGCGCAGTTGCCTCACACCTCACACCTCACACCTCACACCCGAGTCCCTATAATGACTGCCGTCGCCCCGACCAAGCACCCCTTCGACGCCGTGAAGTCCACCGGCCGTCCCCCGTTCAAGGTGAAGGACATCGCCCTTGCCGACTGGGGCCGCCAGGAGATCCGGCTCGCCGAGTACGAGATGCCCGGCCTGATGGCGCTCCGCGCCGAGTACAAGGGCAAGAGGCCGCTTGCCGGCGCTCGCATCATGGGCTCGCTGCACATGACCGTGCAGACCGCCGTGCTCATCGAGACGCTCGTCGAACTCGGCGCCGACGTGCGCTGGGTCTCGTGCAACATCTTCTCCACGCAGGACCATGCGGCCGCCGCGGTGGCGGTCGGCAAGGATGGGTCGGTGGCGCAGCCGCGCGGTACGCCGGTCTTCGCCTGGAAGGGCGAGACGCTGGAGGAGTACTGGTGGTGCACCGAGCAGGCGCTCATGTGGCCCGACGGCGGCGGCCCGACCCTGATCCTCGATGACGGCGGCGATGCCACGATGCTCGTGCACAAGGGCACGGAGTATGAGAAGACGGGAACGGTGCCTGCCTTCAACGCGAAGGAGGAGCCCGAGGAGTGGGGCGTGATCCTCGAGCTGCTGCGCAAGACCATCAAGGAGGACCCGACGCGCTGGACCAACGTCGGGAAGGCGATCCGCGGCGTCTCCGAGGAGACGACCACCGGCGTGCACCGCCTCTATGAGATGATGCAGGCGGGCACGCTCCTCTTCCCGGCGATCAACGTCAACGACTCCGTCACCAAGTCGAAGTTCGACAACCTCTATGGCTGCCGGCACTCGCTCACCGACGGGATCCTGCGTGCCTCCGACGTGATGCTCGCCGGCAAGGTCGCGGTGGTGCTCGGCTACGGCGACGTGGGGAAGGGCTCGGCCCAGTCGCTCCGCGCGCAGGGCGCGCGCGTGGTGATCACCGAGGTCGACCCGATCTGCGCGCTGCAGGCGGCGATGGAGGGCTACCAGGTCACGACGCTCGAGTCGGTGGTCTCCACCGCCGACATCTTCATCACCGCCACGGGGAACGCCGACATCATCTCGGTGGCCGACATGGCGAAGATGAAGGACAAGGCGATCGTCGGGAACATCGGCCACTTCGACAACGAGATCGACATGGCCGGCCTCAAGAACTACAAGGGGATCAAGCGCAACAACATCAAGCCGCAGTTCGACGAGTGGATCTTCCCCGACGGGCACTCGGTGCTGATCCTGGCCGAAGGCCGCCTCCTGAACCTCGGCTGTGCCACGGGCCACCCGTCGTTCGTGATGTCGGCCTCGTTCACGAACCAGGTGATGGCGCAGATCGAGCTGCACGAGAACAACGGCAAGTACGAGAGGAAGGTGTACGTGCTGCCGAAGCGGCTCGACGAGAAGGTCGCGCGGCTCCACCTCGACAAGCTCGGCGTGAAACTCACGCAACTCACGCCGAAGCAGGCGGCGTACATCGGGGTGCCGGTGGAGGGGCCGTACAAGCCTGATCACTACAGGTACTAGGACGGACGAGGGCAGACGCTAGACGGTGGACGGGAGGGGTGAGACAGGGGGGTCGGTGAGCCGATGGCGCACCGGGCCCCCTTCTCGCACGTTTCTGCTCTTCCTCACACCTCACACCTCGCACCTCACACCTCGTCGTGAAACGCCGCGCCTTCATCACCCAGACCGCCGCCACGTCGGCTGCCCTCCTCGGCGCACCACGCGTGCTGCGCGCGCAGCGCGCCGACGCCGACCTCATCCTCCGCGGCGGCGTGGTGGTCGACGGTACCGGCCGCCCTCGCTTCCAGGCCGACGTGGCGATCACCGGCGACCGCATCACGCGCATCGCGGCGCGCATCACCGAGGGCGCGAAGCGCGAGCTGGACGTGCGCGACCTCATCGTCGCGCCGGGCTTCGTGGACGTCCACTCCCACGGCGACGGGTCGCTCTTCGAGGATCCGCTGATGCAGTCGATCGTGCGGCAGGGCGTCACGAGCATCGTCGTGGGCGCCGACGGATCGTCGCGCGCGCCGGCGCGCGGCGGGACGGGCGCGGACACCGATCCAGGCGCGGCCGATCGCGCCGCCGCGGACCCGGATCTGCCGGCGGTCAGCGGCATCGCCGCCCTCCTCGACCGTCTCGATCGCCTCGCGCCGTCCGCCAACGTCGGGACGATGATCGGACTTGGCACCGTGCGCGGCGTGGTGGTGGGTGGCACCGATCGCCCGGCGACGAGCAGGGAACTGGCGCGCATGACCGCGCTGGTCGCGTCGGGCCTCGCCGACGGCGCGCTTGGCGCCTCGAGCGGCCTGGAGTACACGCCCGGCGCCTTCGCGAGCGTGGAGGAACTCACCGCGCTCTGCCGCCCACTGGCCGCGCGAGGCCTCGGCTACCACACCCATATGCGCAACGAGGACGACCGGCTCCTCGAGGCCGTGGACGAGTCGATCGCGGTGGCGCGGGGAGCGGGGTGCTCGCTCCAGATCGCGCACCTGAAGACGCAGGGGCCACGCAACTGGCGCAAGCTCGACGACGTCTTCGCGCGCGTGGACTCCGCGCGCGGTGCCGGGGTGGACGTCGCCTTCGACCGCTACCCCTATCTCGCGTACCAGACCGGCCTCTCCAACCTCTTCCCCGTCTGGAGCCGCGACGGCTCCACCGACCAGTTCCTCGCGCGCCTCGCGGACCCCGACACCGCCGCGCGCATCCGCATCGAGGCGCTCGCCAAGGTGGACCTGATCGGCGGCTGGGGGAACGTCCAGGTCTCGAGTGTCTCGGCCG
>JAOUHR010000277.1 GCA_029884515.1 Gemmatimonadota bacterium | reverse complement strand
TTCCGCGACATCTCCGCACGGATCGCGACCGTGGAGAAGCAGCTCACGTGAGCCTGGACACGCGCCTTCACGCCCCCGTCGCGCCCGCGCTGCGCGAGATCCAGTCGCCCATCCGGGCGCAGCTGGATCGCGTGCCGGAGGAGATCTGGCGCATCGTCCAGGCCGACGTCGAGATCGTCGAGGCGGCCAACGCGCACCTCCGGGGGATGCGGGGCAAGCTCTTCCGCCCCACGCTGCTCCTCTTGGGCGCCTCGGTGGAGGGGACGCCCGAACCACGGTCCATCCCGCTCGCGGCCGTCACCGAACTCGTGCACCTCACGAGCGTGGTGCACGACGACTCGGTGGACCACTCCGTGCTCCGCCGCGGGCAACCGACGATCAACGCGCTGTTCAGCCATCAGGTCGCCGTGCTCATGGGCGACTTCCTCTTCTCCAAGGCGATCGCGGAACTCGTGCGGCTCGGCGACCTCGAACCGTTGCGCGTCTTCACCCAGGCCTCGAACGAGATGACGCTCGGCGAGCTCCGGCAGCTCGCCGCGTTCGACGCGCTCTCGTTCGGCGAGGCGGACTACTACGCCCTCATCCGCGCGAAGACCGCCTCGCTGGTGGGGGCCGCATGCGAGATGGGCGCGCTGGCCGGCGCGCCGCGCTTTCGCCAGCCACTGCGCCGATTCGGCGAGCGCCTCGGCATGGCCTTCCAGGTGGCGGACGACCTGCTCGACTACACCGAGCTCGAGACGGTCACCGGGAAGCCCAGCGGGAACGACCTCCGCGAGCACAAGGTGACGTTGCCGCTCATCGCGGCCCTGCCGCAGATGACGGTGGCGCAGCGCCGGGCCGTGGACGGCCTCTTCGCCGACCCCATGCCCAGTGACGCCGACATCGCGGACGTCGTCGCGATCGTGACCGAGTGCGGCGGCCTGGAGAGTGCCCGGCAGCGGGGCGAGGAGTTCGCCGCGGAGGCCGCGGAAGCCCTGGCCGCCATCCCGGCGTCCGACGTGCGGCAGTCCCTTTTCGACGCGCTGGGGTATGTCATGGAACGGCGGTCCTGATGCCGCCACAGGGGTCGGCCAAGCACCGCCCGGGGTTCCACGCCATCGTCCTGGCGATCGGGTTCGTGTTCGGGGGGTTCCTCACGCAGTTCTGCCGGATGTTCCTGCCGTCCGGAGCGGTCAAGGAGTTCCTGACGACGGGGGTGACCCCGTCCATGGGCCCCTTGTCCATCAACCTGGTGATAGTGAATGTTGGTATCGGACCCATCGCGCTCGACGTCTCGCTCCTGAGCCTCGTCGGGGTCCTCGCCGCCTACCTCATCGCGCGTTCGCTGTTCTAAGGAGGTTCAAATGATGGGACTGGGACCCACCGAGCTCTTCCTCGCACTCATCGTGGTGCTGCTGCTCTTCGGTGCCAAGCGCATCCCCGAGATCGCCGGGTCGTTCGGAAAGGGCATCAAGGAGTTCAAGAAGAACATGAATGAGGTGGAGCGCGAGATCGCGGCGCCGGCGGAGCGCGACGCGCTGCCGCCGGCGAAGGGCCGCGAGGTGCAGCACGACGACTCGCCGGCGAAGGAGCCGCGCCGCCTGATGTGAGCGTGTTGAGCGTGTGCGTCACCGCGTGATGCGAACGGGGGCCCGGCAGATCGCCGGGCCCCCGTTCGCGTTCACGCACCGCCTGCCGGCTACTGCACCGACTGCCGCCGCAGCGCCGCGTTCACGTCGCGCCGGCGATCCACGATGGTGGCCTCGCGCCGCAGGTTCTCGAGGAAGATCCGCACCTTCTGCTCCCGAAGCGCCTGCAGCGTGCGTTCGCGCTGGGCGCCCTTCTGGGCCTCGAACTCCTCGCGCGTGGCTTCCGTGCGCGAGTCCACCCGCATCACGATCACCGCGTCATCCGTCTGCACGGAGACGACCGTGCCGATCGGCGTGGTGAAGGCGGCGCCGATCGCCTCGTCATAGTAGCCGAGGCCGGCCACGAAGCTGCGACGGGAGAAGGGACCGCTGGCCTCCACGCGCTGGCCCGCCCCCTTCGCGGCGTCCTGCAGGCTCGATGCGCGTGCATCGGACAGGAGGGCCGCGCCGCGCTGGGCGAGCGCATCCACCGCCTTCCGTTCCTTGAGCAGGTTCACGATCTCGCCCTTCACCGCCTCGAACGGCTGCGGCCCGCCCGGGGTCAGCGAGTCGAGGCGCACGAGATAGTACGCGTTCTCGTCGTCGAACAGGTCGCTCGACTCGCCCACGCGGGGACCGGAGAAGGCCCATCCGCTCACGCCCGGCACCTCGCGCGCGAGGAAGCGGGCCGGCTGGCCTTCCTGCACCGGCAGCTGTGTCACCAGCAGCCCGAGCTCGGTTGTCGCGGCATCGAACCGCTCGGACTCGCTGGCACCGGCCGTGGCCGCGGCGAGCCGGTCCGCGAGGCGATCGGTGCGGGTCGCCGCCGAGTCGCTCTGCGTCACCTTGAGCAGGATGTGGCTCAGGGCGAGGGTGTCGCCCTTTCGCTCCGTCACCTTGATCAGGTGCCAGCCGAACTGGGTCTTCACCGGCGGCGAGACCTCGCCCGCGCGCAGCAGGAAGGCCGCGGTCTCGAACTCGGGCACGAAGCGCCCCTTGGCGCCGCGTCCCAGGTCGCCGCCACTGGGACCGGAGACGGTGTCGGTGGACTCACGCTTCGCCATGTCCGCGAACGACGTCTTCCCGCTCACGATCTCGTCGCGGAGCCCCTTCATGCGCGCCACGAGCGCTGCCGTGTCCGCCGCCGTCGGAACGCGGCTGATGGAGACGAACGAGACCACCGCCTTACCCGGCCGTTCGAACCGGTCCTTGTACTTGTCGTAGTGGGCGCGCGCCTCCGCATCCGTCACCTGTGCGGCCTCGATCTCCACCGGCGTCGGACGCAGGGCGACGAAGGAGACGCTCGCCGTATCGCGCTCGTCCCGGTACATCTGGAAGAGGCGCTCGTCGCTCACCCACGCGTCGGCGGCCAACTGCGAGAAGAGCTTCGTGCGCGGCAGCTCCGTCCGGTAGTAATCCTCCAGCTGCGCCAGCAACCCCTGCTGCCGGGCGGTGGCGGAGCCCAGGAAGCGCTGGTACTTCTCCGGATCGAACCGGCCGTCCGTCTGGAAGGCCTCGGTCTGGTAGAACTGCGGCGGCGGCGCGTACTTCGCGGCGTCGATGATCTCCTGGTCCGTGACCCGGATCCCCCGCTTCTCGTATTCCTGCTGGAGCAGCACGTCGGAGACCAGCTGGTTGAACGCCTGGTCCTCGATCTGCCGCCGCTCGTCGAGGTTCAGTGAGCGGCCGGTCTGCTGCTCCTGCTGCTGCGACATGGTGCGGGTGAGGTTCTCCCACCGCAGGTAGGGGATCTCGGCACCGTTCACCTTCGCCACGATCGTGGACGCGGTGACCGGGGCCTGACCGACCAGGCCGGACATATCGACGAGCAGGAACCCACCGACGAACGCGAAGAAGACGAAGATCCAGATCCACTTGGCGACGCCCCGCATTTGCTGGAGCACGGGTGACGACCCCTTGAAGCTGACGGTAGAGGAGAAGGGCGGGGGAGACACGTGAGGCGGGCCGATCGGCCCGCCCGGGAACGCACCCGCGACATGGACACCACAACCTCGAAGAATACCCGTGCACGCGACCTAAAATCAAGCCAGACGCGCACTTCTGATTGACGCTCGCTCCGCTCCCGTGGTATCTTCGCTCGGTACGCCGGCGCCCGCGTGCACGACTCCCACCTTCCCCACCGGATGACCGCTCCCAGCCGCGTCGAAGAACTGCGCAAGCGCTACCACGAGAATCCCAAGCGGTTCTTCGCGCCCCTCGCCAACGAGTACCGCAAGACGGGCTTCGTCGACCGGGCCATCCTCCTCTGCGAGAAACACCTCGCCGAGCAGCCGGACAACATGAATGGGCTGGTGGTCTACGGGCAGTGCCTGTTCGAGTCCGGACGGCAGCCCGAGGCGAGCGCCCCATTCGAGGCGGCCCTTGCGCTCGACCCCGAGAACCTGATCG
>JAOUHR010000275.1 GCA_029884515.1 Gemmatimonadota bacterium | reverse complement strand
GCCGAGGTAGGCGCCGATGAACAGGCCGAGGGCGATCCAGAGCGACGCCCGGATGTCGAGGTTGCCCGTGCGGTGATAGGTCCAGGCTCCGAGCAGCCCGACGGGGAGGAGCAGCGCACCGAGCGATGTGCCGGTAGCGGTCTTGGCAGGGAACTTGGCGAGCAGCGCGAGGGCGGGGACGATCACCACTCCTCCGCCGATGCCGAAGAGGCCGGACAGGATGCCGCCGCCGAGGCCGATCCCGAGGAAGAGCAGCGTCATGGGTTGCGACTCAGCGCTTGGTGATGACCTGGATGACGCCGGCCGGATGGCCGAGGCCCCAGCGTACGGCGGCGTCGGTGGGGCTGATGTACCGGATCTCCTGGATGGAAGCGCGGATCACCGTCTGCAGCAACTCGAGGCCGCCCAATCGCTGGTTGTCGAGGTAAGCCGCCGGCTGTTCGGCCGCACTGCTGGAGCCCGAGGTCCCCGACGAACGGCCGCGCGCGCGCATCATCGTGGGCCGGAGGCGGTTCACGAGATCGTAGGCGTTGGCGAGTTCCGGCGGTGCGGAGTCGATCTCTGCCTTGGTGATGAAGTTCAGGTTGCCGCGCTGGACGCGCGCCGGCACGGCGCCGTCGCCGGAGGTCGCGGCGCTGGCGCAGGCGGTGGCGACGACGATCAGTCCCACGGTGGCGATGAGGCGTGCGTGCACGAGATCTCCCGAGCTGGGGTAGGCATCAACACAGGCAACGCTGCCGCGGCGGAACGACGCGCGCAAGGAAGGACGGACGGGTTCAACCGCGTCCCGCCTTGCGGCCGGTGGCCGCGCGCGGCAACATCGTCGCCGGGCCCGCGGATCCGCCGACGGGCGCGACGACGCTGTTCGAGGCCCATGACGAGAGTCGAGAAGCAGGACGTCAAGCGCGACGCGAAACGCGACGCGAAACGCGACGCGAAACGGGACGCGAAACGGGACGCGAAACGGGACGCGAAACGGGACGAGCCGCGGGACCGAGCCGAAGCGGACCGCCGGGCCGACGCCGTGCCTCGCATCCGCGTGGGCGCGCAGGGCTGGAACTACCCCGCCTGGGTCGGCCCGTTCTACCCCGTGCGCACGCGCCCGGCCGACTTCCTGAGCCTCTACGCGCGCGCCTTCGATACCGTGGAGGTCGATTCCACCTTCTATGCGGTGCCCCCGGCGAAGACCGTGCGCGGCTGGCGTGAGCGCACGCCCGACGGCTTCACCTTCGCGCTCAAGCTGCCGCAGGAGATCACGCACGAACTCCGGTTCGTCGGTGCGCAGGAGGTCGCCGCGCGGTTCTACGAGGCGGCCCGCGAACTGGGCCCCAAGCTCGGCACGGTGCTCATCCAGTGCGGCCCCGACTTCTCCCCCACGGAGCGCGACGCGCTGGAGGAGTACCTGGTGACGTTGCCGTTGGACATCGACTTCGCGATCGAGTTCCGCCAGAAGGGGTGGATCAACGAGGAGATCCTCACCCTGCTCACGGCGCGGAACGTCGCCCTCGCGCTCGTGGACGCGCGCTGGATCCCGCGGAGCTGGATGCTCAAGCTCGCCGAGCGGCCGACGGCGGGGCACGCCTATGTGCGGTTCATGGGTCCGAACCGCAGCATCACCGACTTCTCGCACGTGCAGGTGGATCGCACGGCGGAGATCGAGGCGTGGGCGGAGGTGCTGCCACTGCTCGCGACCAAGGTGAAGGTCTACACCTACGTGAACAACCATTTCGCCGGGCACAGTCCCGCGACACTGCGCTCGTTGCAAGAGAAACTGGGCCAGGTCCCGGTGGACCCGGCCCAGTTGGGGGAACAGTTGGGGCTCTTCTAGCGGCGCGTCGCGGGACGCGCCGGGCCGTTCGCGCTCAGGGATTCCGCAGGAGGAAGCGGATCGCGACGCCACCCTTGCCCGTGCAGCGGACGCTGCTCGTGTCGCGCACGACGTACGTGCCGTCGCCGCACTGCATGGTGGCGTTCGCCGGCGGGAGCTCCGCGGGCACGACCACCCGGGAGCGATCCGGCGTCGGCTCCACCTTGAGTGCGGGCGTCGAGCCGCTGTCCTTGGGGGGCGCCACGGGCCCGGCGCTCCGGAGCTCGGGCCCCCTCGCCGGCGTGCGACGCAACGGGAACCGCACCAGGATGCCGCCCTTCGTGTCACACGCTGTGTCGGGCGCGTTCACGGCCGGGTAGGAGCCGTCCTTGCACCGCATCTTGGCCCCGTTCGGGCCGGTGCCTACCACCGACTCCAGCGGGCGCGGCGGCCGGCCGGCCGGTGTGGCGGTCGGCGCGCCGGCAGGCTGGACGACGATCGCCGTGTCCTGTGCCCCCGCCACCGACGGTGTCGCCGCGAACGCTGCCACCACCGCGCTCGTGATCAGGATGCGCTTCATCGTGTGCCCACTCCCATCTTGAACGTCGCGAAGTTCGGATTGGTGATCGTGAGCTCGCCGCCCCCCGCTCCCGTCGCCTTCACCCAGAAGCTCATCGTCGACTGGCCCGGCTGGACGACGAGACTCGTGATCGGGGCGCCGCCGGCGAGCGCGCCCGGCTGGATCGCACCCGTCGCCGAGAACGTGAACGTCGCCGCGGTGCCCGCCACCTGGGCGCCGGTAGAGCCGTCGGGCGTCTCGAGGTAGAGCGTCACGGCCACCGAGTCGCCCTGCCGGATCGTCGCGGGCATGGAGGTGATGCGCTGCAGGAGGGACGGACTCACCCGCGCGATGATGGTGTCGGGCGGATAGTTGGGGGCCGTGAACACGATCGTATCCGTGCCCGCCGCGAGGCCGGTCATGCGGTAGTAGGCGTAGTTGCCGGTGTTCGGGACGAGGAGGACGCTGTCCGCGTCGAACGCTACGCGACCGCGCAACGACCGCAGCTGGATCCACGCCGCCGGACCGCCACGCGTCGCAGACACATAGTCGATACCTGAGGGCGTGTACGTCCCGAGTCCCACGACCGGTTCGCGGTCGCGCACCTCGAGGTACGTCGGCTGGATCTCGGTGGCGTACCGGACCGGCGTCGCGGACTGGAACACCGCTTCGCCCCGGCGATCCTCCACCACGACGGAGGTGCGGCCGAGCGCGATGCCGAGCAGCACGTCGGGCAACGTGGCATAGGACGCGCCGGCGACGATCGTGCCGATGGAATCGGCGCCGATCCCGACGATGGTCGGGTCATCCGAACGCACCCGGAACGGCACGTCCACCACCGCCTCACGCGTGTAGAGCGACGCGACGTCCACCAGGTAGAGATCGGCGGACGTCCTGCCTCCGACGACGAACTGCTCGTTGTTGGTGTAGCCCTCGAACGATCCCCTCGTGACGAACACGTCCATGGTGAGCTCGGCATACCCGGGCGCGGTGCCCGTGATACGGGCGCCACCGACGGTGTCGCCGGCCGTCGCCGTGAAGTAGGCGTAGGACGCGAAACGGTCGAGGAGCACCGAGTCCGGCACCGACGCGATCGACGGGGCGGAACTGGTCAGCTTCACCCAGACCGAGTCCTGTGACGCGTAGTCTCGGTAGAGATAGAGTTCATTCGGCCCGGTGCGCTGCTGCATCCCCAGCGTGATCGCACCCTGGTTCGGGTACAACTGTTGGATCACGCTAACGAGAAAGACCGAGTCCGCAGCGAACTCTCCTCGCGGGTCGATGCGACGCAGGTAGGTCGACCCCGGACGCACGTACCGCACGCTGCCGTATCCCCCTGTCGTGGGCGAGAACGCACCGGGCATGATCCGGAGCGTGTCCGACACCACCCTGATGATCGATGTGTCGGCGGCCTGGATGACGAACTTCACCGTGTCCGATGCCGCCCGTGTGGTTCCGACCGAAATCGGGAGCATGTATGCCGAGACGAAGTCATCTTGCTGCCCGACGATGCTATAGCTGGACATGCTGAGGAAGGCGCGCGAGTTGCCGACGACGACGAACACCGTGTCCGGCGCGTGGCCGGCGGCGGAGACGATCACGGTGTCGGTGCCGAGCGAGGCACCCGCTCGGACCGTGATGACGCGTGACGA
>JAOUHR010000276.1 GCA_029884515.1 Gemmatimonadota bacterium | reverse complement strand
TGACAGGACGGGTGGGGCCCCGCAAGGCGTGGTCCCGCATCCGCCATCCCCGTGTCCGGGCCCGCCTCACCGCACTTCGCCGGCCCGAACGAAGAGCTCCCACCGCACCGCGCGCCGCGTGGACGCGCCCCACGCCTCCGTGAGGGCGCGCTCGAACTCGAGGATCGGCTCCTCGCCGCGCGCCTCGATGAAGCGGCGGGTGCCCGACCACGTGCGAAGGAACCCGATGTACTGCGCGAGCGACCAGTCCTCGCGGAGTTCGAGCGGAGGCGGCACGAGTTCGTCGATCGGGAGCGCGATCCCCCGATACTCGTCGTTGATCGTCCGGTGCTCGGGCGGCCAGTACTGCCCGAGCCGCATCTCGAGATGGTGCCGGACGAGCTCGTCCACCTCGGGCGCCACGGTGCTGTACTTGTAGCCGAACACCGCGAGGATGCCGCCAGGCCTGAGCACGCGGCACGCCTCGCCGCAGAACGCGTCGGCGTCGAACCAGTGCAGCGCCTGTCCGGCGGTCACGAGGTCGGCACTCCGGCCCTCGAGGCCGCTCTCGTACTGGGCGACCGCGTAGCTGATCCGCGGATGCGGCACGGCCTGCGCGATCTGCTCCGCGCTCGCGTCCGTCGCGCGCACCCGCGAGAATCGCGTGACGAGGCCCAGGGCGACCTGCCCGTTCCCCGTGCCCGCGTCCCACGCCTGCACGGTGCCGGGCGCCACGACGGCAAGCCAGTGGAACAGGGCGACGGGATACCGCGGCCGATACGCCGCGTACGACGCAGCGTGCGAGGAGAAGTGGTCCTTGAAGGTCCGTTCGATGGAGGTGCTCACGGCGCCGGCGCGTCCTCGGCGACGAACGCGATGCGGTCGCCCGCGGGGCTCAGCGCGAACCGCGTGATCCCCCGCACGCCCAACTCGGCGAAGTCCGCCACCACGTCCCAGCGTCCGTCGATGCGGATCCAGAGGCGTGTACCGGAGCCGGCGATCAGCTGAGCGCCCGGCGTCCACAGATGGTAGTCCGCACCCTTCGGCGCGGGTGCGAGACGCTGCACCGAGTGCGTGCGCACATCCACCTCGCTGATCCACGAGGTGTCGCCACCCACCTCCACGAAGCTGAACGCGTCGCGACCGGGGATCCGCACGAGCGCGCGCCCGATCTCACGCGCGACCGTGTCGGCGTGCTCGGTGCGCGCGTCCACGACCACCAACGCGTTCGGCGACCCGAGCACGAACGCGCCGAGCGTGTGGTCGCCGACCCAGACGTGGTAGCCGACCGGCCGGAGCGCGCGGAGCACCAGCGCCGGCGAGCCACCGTCCAACGGGAGGCGCCACAGGCGCTGCGTCGAATCACGCTCCACGCGGATCACCGAGATGGAGAGGCCGTCCGGCATCAGCGTCGCTGAGTACTCGCTCTCCGGCGTGTCCGTCACCCGCACCGGAGCCCCGCCGCTCACGGGCACGCGCCAGATGTCGGCCTGCGCGTCCTCGCGAATGCTCGTGTAGAAGAGTGCGCGGCCATCGGCGGTGAAGGCGGGCTGGTTGTCGTATCCCGCGCGGCGCGTCACGTTCTGCGGCCGCCCGATCGACACGTGCCCCCCGACCTCATGGAACGTGGCCACCCAGATGTCAGTGCCGCCCTGCGCTGCCAGCGCCTGCGGGAGGAAGAGGAACGCGACCAGCGTGATCGCGACTGCCTCAAGCCCTCGCGACATCCCGAATCGGCCTGCCGGCATGACCGCACGATCCCTCATCCGGACCCCCGTTGTTGGACTCCGCTGCGGCGTCACCCGACCGCCGGCAGCACCACCGCGCGACATTCGCCGAACCCCACTCTCGCAACGCCGGGTCGCTCGCACCATCCCCGGAGGATCACCTCGTCGCCGTCGGCGATGAAGGCGCGCTTCTCGCCGTTCCCAAGCACGACGGGTTCCGTGCCCTTCCAGGCGAGCTCCAGCATGCAGCCGCGCGAGTCGCGCTCAGGGCCCGACACGGTGCCACTCGCCAGCAGGTCGCCCGGGCGCAGGTTGCATCCGTTGCTCGCGTGGTGCGTGAGCATCTGCGCCAGCGTCCAGTACATCCGGCCGAAGGTGCCGTGGCTCAGGCGCTCGGCAGCGCGACCCTCTGCGCGCATGCGTTCCGTGCGGATCCACACCTCGAGCGTGATGTCGTACGCGCCGCGCGTGCGGTCCGTCGCGTCGGCGAGGTACGGCAACGGTGCGGGTTCGCCCTCGGCGCGCGGCCGCGCCGGCGCGCGGAATGGCTCCAGCGCGTCGAGCGTCACCACCCAGGGTGCGATCGTGGTCGCGAAGTTCTTCGCCAGGAAGGGGCCCAGCGGCTGGTACTCCCAGGCCTGGATGTCACGGGCGGACCAGTCATTCACCAGCACGAGGCCGGCAAGGTGCTGCTCGGCCTCGGCGATCGGGATCGGGGCGCCGAGCGCGTTGCCGCGGCCGACCACCGCGCCGATCTCGAGCTCGTAGTCGAGCCGCTCACTCGCGCCGAACCGCGGCAGCCCCTCGGCGACCGGCGCCATCTGTCCCCGCGGCCGGCGCACCGGCACGCCGCTCGCGACGATCGACGAGGCGCGCCCGTGGTACCCGATCGGCACGTGCTTGTAGTTGGGCAGGAGCGGATTCTCGGGTCGGAACATCGATCCCACGTTCGTCGCGTGGTCGATGCTGGCGTAGAAATCCGTATAGTCACCGACCTCCACCGGCAGCCGCGCCTCCACCGTACCCGCCGGCACCGTGAGCGTCGCGTCCTTCGCCGCGCGCGCGCCCATGGGCGTGTCGGCACGCAGCATCTCGCTCACATGCGCGCGCAGCGTCGCGAGCGCCGGACGCCCGAGCGCGAAGAGCGCGTTCAGGGTCGGCGCGCCGAGCGCGTCGGCGATCGCCGTAGGGAGCGTGCCCAGCAGCCCCGCGTCGCGCGCATGCCGGAGGTCGACCACCCGGTCGCCGATCGGTACGGCGGCCCGTGCGTTCCCGTCGATCGCGACGACGCCGAGCGGCAAGTTCTGGATCGTGAAGTCGGCGCCGGCCTCGTGGGCCGACGCGACCCAGGATCGCCGCGCCGGGTCGTGTGTCTGGTCGAGTGCCATGATCAGATGAGCCTGAGCGAAGTGAGGTCCTGTACCGGCTCCTCGAACGAGCAGGAGCCGAACGAGCCGGCGAAGCTGGCCCGCGCTTCCGCCACGTCCTGCAGTGTCAGCCGGCGCGACCGCCAGCGGATGCCGTCCTCGGTGACGACGATGGCGGCGGCATCGCGTTCCTCGAGCACGGGCGCGACTTCCGCCGCCGGCACGCCCTTCCGCAGCAAGAGCGATGCGAGGAATACGTTCAGGAACCCATACATGGTGCCGCACTCGCTGCCGGCGGCGTAGGTGAGCGGGTACTCGCCACGCAGCGGATGGTGCAGCCCCGCGGTCGCCTTGAACGGGAGATCGAGCGCCGCGCACGTGGAGAGGAAGCGCAGCACCTCCTCCGGATTCGGGAAGGCGTCCGTCGTCACGCCGCCGGTGCGGATCTTGGCGCGCAGGCCGTGCGTGCGGAGCGCCGCGAGCATCGGCGCGGGATCCGTGCGCACCGGCACCTCGACGAAGACGGTGAACGCCCCGCCCAGCGCCTGTGCGATCTCGCGGACGGCCTCCGGGGAGTCGGCCTTCGCCTCGATGGTGTCGATCACCGCGCGCTCCTCCTCCCACGCGTTGAACGCCTGCAGCCGCTCGGCGTCGGCGGGCCCGGCGAGCACGGAGAGTCGCCAGGCACGCCGCGCCGCGGCCGTCTGCCCGGTGCTCATCGCCGCGTGCGACGACGCGACCGAGAACTCGTCGAGCCGCGCGGCCGGGAGCACGAACCGGCCGAGCAGTTGCCTGTGCTCGCCCGCGTGATAGGCCGCATAGCGCGCCACGGCCTCGGGCATGCCGAGCGACGCGGGCGGGAAGAGCCCCGCATAGTCCACGAGGCCCCCGAGGAGCGCGCGGAGCGGGGCGGGCTGCGTCACGCGTCGCGCGGGGAATGGAGGT
>JAOUHR010000274.1 GCA_029884515.1 Gemmatimonadota bacterium | reverse complement strand
CCGGCAGGCCGGTGCGCTCGACACCGCGCTCGCCCGCCAGCTGCAGGACGCGCAACGACTCCTGCGTGAGGCGATGACGCCGGAGATGGCCGCCGCGCTCCAGAAGCTCGAGGGCGCCACCCAGCAGCTCGACGGCGACCGCACGCGCCAGTCGCTGGCCGACCTCGCCGCGCAGCAGCAGCAGATGCGCGAGGCACTCGAGAAGAGCGCGCAGATGCTCAAGCGGGCGGCGCTCGAGGGGGCGATGCAGACCCTCAAGGACGAGGCCACGGATCTGGCGGGACAGCAGCAGCGGTTCGCGGACAGCGTGGAGCGCGCGCCGACCGATGCGGAGAAGGCGCAGCAGCTCGCCAACCGCACGCGCGACCTCTCCAAGGCGATCGACGCGCTCAAGGAGCGGCTCGCGCAGGAGCGCGCGAACACGGGCGCCCAGGGGGCCGAGCGCGCGAGCGACCAGTCGCAGCGCTCGCAGGCGGCGCTCGACCAGGCGCTCAAGCAGGCACGGGCCGCGCAGCAGCAGGACCAGTCGGCGGCCGAGCGGCAACGCGCGCAGGCGGAGGCGAAGCAGTCCGCCGATGCCGCGGCGCAGGCGATGCAGCAGGCCGCGCAGTCGCTCGAGCAGGCGCGGAACGGCCAGGTGTCGGAGTGGAAGGGGGAGCTCACCGACGCGCTCGACCGCTCCGTGCAGGAGATGCTCCAGCTGGCCAAGGAGCAGGACGCGCTGGCCCAGCAGGCACAGCAGAACCCCGGCGACCCGAACCTCCGGAGCCAGCAGTCGGCCTTGCAGCAGGGCGTGCAGACGGCGCAGAAGCGGCTCGAGGAGGAAGGGAAGAAGTCGGCGCTCGTCTCGCCGCGCACGCAGCAGATGATGGACCAGGCGCAGCAGCGCGTGGAGCAGGCCACGCGCGAGTCGGCGCAGGCGCAGCGCGGCCAGCAGTCGCAGGCGATGCAGGAGGCGGCGAACTCGCTGCGGCAGGCGGCGGCGCAGCTCACGCGCGACCGTGAGCGGGCCGCCTCGGCCTCCTCCGCCTCCGGCCTGCCGGAGCTGATGCAGCAGCTGCAGCAGCTCGCCCAGCAGCAGGGCCAGCTGAACGGCCAGATGCAGAGCCTCTTCCCCGCGGGGCAGTCGGCGCAGCAGCGGCAGGAGTCCCTCGACGCCGCGGGCCGTGCGCAGGCGCGCGAGCTCGCCAGGTCGCAGCGCGAGGTGGCGCGCCAGCTCGACGAGATCTCCGATGCCGACCCCACGGGGCGCGCGCAGGAGATGGCGCGCGAGGCGCGCACGCTCGCGCAGGTGCTCGACCAGGGCGTGGTGGACCCGGCCACGCAGGCGCGGCAGGAGCGGCTCTTCCGCCGGATGCTCGACGCGGGACGCTCGCTCGAGCAGGACCAGCGCGATGAGACCCAGCGGCGCGAGTCGCGTGCGGCGCGCGGGACCGAGCGGTTCACGCCGGCCGACGGGCCGGCGCGCGGGAAGGACGCCGAGCGCTACACCGTCCCGACGTGGGAGGAGCTGCGCGGGTTGAGCGCCGACGAGCGGCGGCTCGTGATCGAGTACTTCCGGCGCCTGAACGCGGAGCGCACGCCTTGAGGCACCGCGTTCGCCGCGCGGCGTTGCTCCTCGCGGCCACCAGCCTGCTCGGCACACCGGGCGCACTCGGCGCGCAGGACTCCGCCGCGACATCCGCGATCGTCTCCCGCGCCCTCGAGCACGAGTCCTCCGGCCGCAACCGGGAGGCGATCGCCGCATGGCGCTCGGCGCTCTCGGCCGGCGTCGTGATCCCGGCCGCGCTGGGCCTCGAGCGGATCTTCTCGTTGCTCGCACAGGAGGACTCGCTCCTCACGATGTTCGACTCGCTGGTGCCGCGGTACCCGCGCGAGCTGCAGCTGCGCGCCGCGCATCTCCGCACCCTGATGACGCTGGGCCGCTACGCGCAGGCCGACGCGCAGTTCCGGGCCTGGCGCGACCTCGCGCCCAGGGACGTCGCGCCGTACCGTGAGTACGCGCGCGTGCTGCTCTTCAACAACCGGGCCGCGAGTGCCGACACGGTGCTGCGCCAGGCGACCGAGGCCCTGGGCAGCAGCCGGGCGCTCGTGCTCGAGACCGCGCAGATGCGCTCGGCCCTCGGGCTCTGGAAGGAGGCCGCGGAGTCGTGGCGCGAGGCGATGCGCGACGAGGCATACTACGAGAGCGCGACGGTCTTCTCGCTGAGCCCGGCGCCGCCCGAGTCGCGGGACGCGGTGCGCGCCGAGCTCTCGGTGGCGGGGGCGCCGCTCGGCGCGCGGCAGGCCCTGGCGCTCCTCGAGGTGCAGTGGGGGGCGCCGCGCGAGGGCTGGCGCGTGCTCGCGTCACTCCCGCCCACCGACACGACGGTCGCGGTCTGGCGCCAGTTCGCCGACGAAGTGCTCCGGGTGCGCGCCTGGGGCGCGGCGATGGACGCGCTCGCCGCGATCGACCGGGCGCGCCCCGACGGCGAGACCGCATTGCAGGGCGCGTCGGTGGCGCTCGCGGCCGACGACCCCGCGGAGGCCCTCCGCCTCGCGCGCGAGGCGGCCGGACGGCTCGACTCCGCGCGGGTGCGCTCCGACGTGCTCCCGCTCGAGCTCGATGCGCTCGCGCGCCTTGGCCGCGCCGCGGAGGCCGAGGCCGTGCTCGGGCGCGCCGCCCCGGCACTCGGGCCCGACGGCGTGCGGCCGTTCGCGCGCTTCATCGCCTGGGGCTGGATCCGCGCCGGCGACGTGGCCAAGGCGCGCGCCGCGCTGCGCGACGCACCGCTGGCGGCCGAGGACGCGGTCTCGGGGTGGCTCGCGCTCTACGATGGCGACCTCGCGGGTGCCCGCGCGGCGCTCCGGAACACCGACGCGCCCGGGCAGGACGCGGTCTCGGCACTGGCCCTCCTCAACCGGACGCGCGAGGAGCGCTCGCCGGCCATCGGCGGGGCCTTCCTCGCGCTCGCGCGCGGCGACTCCGCACAGGCGGCGACGCGGTTCGAGCGCGCGGCCACGGAGCTCTCCGATGCGGCACCGCTGCTGCTCGCGCTCGCCGCACGCATCGAGACGGCACGCCGCGCCGAGGATCGGGCGATGGCGCTCTGGCAGCGCGTCGTCGCGGAGTACGCGGACGCACCGGAGGCCGCCGAGGGGGACCTCGAGTGGGCGCGCGGCCTGCGGCGTCGCGGCGACGTGAGGGGCGCGCGCGAGCGGCTCGAGCACCTCATCCTGACCTACCCGACCAGCGCGCTGGTGCCGCAGGCGCGGCGCGAGCTCGACGGGCTGCGTGTGGGGGCGGCCACGTGACCGTGCCCGCGTTCGTGCGCCTGTTCGCCGCCGCGGTGCTCGTCAGTGCCGCCGGCACCAGCGCCTCGGCCCAGCACCTGCTGCTCCCGATGGACGACTCGCAGGCCAATCACCTGAAGGCGTACGGCGTCACCTTCGGTGCGCTCACCGACGGCGTGCGCAGTGAGTGGCTCCTCAACTACCGCGGCGGGAGCTTCCTCCTCCCCGACGTGCCGGCACTGCGGCGCGCCGCGACGCTCGCCGGCGTGAGCTACGAGACCGTGGATGCGGCGCAGCTCGCGGCGATGCGGAAGGAGATCACGGAGGGGAACATGGATGCCGTGCCCCTCGAGAAGGCGCCGCGCATCGCGGTGTACACGCCCCCCGACACGCCCCCGTGGGATGATGCCGTGACGCTCGCGCTCAACTACGCCGGCATCAAGTACACCGCGATCTGGGACGACGACGTCCTCGACACGGACCTCTCGCAGTTCGACTGGATCCACCTGCACCACGAGGACTTCACGGGGCAGCAGAACAAGCTCTTCCTCGGATTCCGCGACGCGCCCTGGTTCGTCCTGGCCCGCGAGCGCGACCTCGCCACCGCGCGCAAGCACGGGCTGCGCGACGTGCCGGCGCTCAAGAAGGAGGTCGCCGACCGGCTGCGCGGGTTCGTGGACCGCGGCGGGTTCCTCTTCGCGATGTGCGGCGCCACCGAGACGCTCGAGCTCGCGATCGCCGCGAAGGGCG
>JAOUHR010000273.1 GCA_029884515.1 Gemmatimonadota bacterium | reverse complement strand
CGGGTGAACTGGTCGGGCAGCTTCCGGTCTGGCAATCCGTACACCCCGGTGGTGAACGCGGACGTGAACGGCGACGGCTACTCGAACGACCGCGCCTTCATCTTCGACCCGGCCACCGCGACCGATCCCACGGTGGCCTCGGCGATGCGGGCGCTCCTGGCCTCCACCACGCCGAAGGCGCGCGAGTGCCTCACGTCGCAGCTCGGACTGCTCGCCGGCCGCAACACGTGCGAGGCGCCCTGGACGCAGTCGGCGGTGCTCACCGTCTCGCTCAACCCGCTCAAGTTCCGCCTCCCGCAGCGCGCGACGCTCTCGTTCAACATCTCCAATCCGCTCGGCGCGGCCGACCTCCTGCTCCACGGCGAGAAGAACACGCACGGCTGGGGCCAGCAGAAGGTCCCCGACCCGACGCTCCTCTACGTCCGCGGCTTCGACTCCGGCAGCCAGCGCTTCATCTACGACGTGAACCAGGCCTTCGGGAACACCAACCCGCAGTTCTCGGCCATCCGCTCGCCGGTGACGGTCACGGCGCAGATCCGGTTCGACCTCGGCCCAACGCGCGAGCGGCAGCTGCTCATCCAGTCGCTCGACCGCGGGCGCATCCACCAGGGCTCCAAGGCGCCCGAGGCCCAGCTCCGGGCGCAGTACAGCAACGCCGGCCTGCCGAACCCGATGGCGACGATCCTCCGCTCGGCCGACACGCTCAACCTCACCACGCCGCAGGCTGACAGCCTCGCGACCTGGAACCGCTGGTACCTGGTGCGCCTCGACTCCATCTGGTCGCCACTCGTGAAGGAGATGGCGGCCCTGCCCAACGCCTACGACCGCGACGCGGTGTACGACAGGTACATCAAGGCGCGACAGGGATCGGTGGACCTCCTCGTCGTGCTCTCGGGGCGAATGAACAAGCTCCTATCCAAGGACCAGATCCGGAAACTGCCGCAGTTCGTCGCGGTGTATCTCGACAAGCGCTACCTCGCCTCGATTCGCAACGGGACGGCCGGTTCCGGCTTCGGCCTCCCCGGCGGGTTCGATGTCGGCGCCATTCGCGGCGGCGGTGCGACCTTCATCGCACGCTGAGTGACACCCGTGCCCTTCCAGGACAGACCGATGACACAGTACCTGAGATCCACCTCACGCACGCATCCGCGCCGCGCGCTCCTCGCCGCGCTGGTGGTGGGCGGTGCGCTCGCCGGCGGGTTGGGCCTGATCGCGACGCCGCTCGCCGCGCAGAACCAGGTGAAGGTCCCGCCCGTCCGGCCGCTTGGCGCGATCCTCGCGCGGTCGTCCGAGCCGCTGGGCGCCGTCTCGACCGTGGTCGCGCTGCCCGACGGCAGGGTGCTGGTGAACGACATCCTGCATCGCCGCGTGGTGATGTTCGACTCGACGCTCACGCACGTGACGGTGATCGCCGACTCCACGAGCGCCACGGCGAATGCGTATGGCGCGCGCGGCGGCGGCCTGCTCTCGTTCGGCGGTGACTCCGCGCTCTTCATCGATCCCGCGTCACTCTCCATGATGGTGATCAACGCCAAGGGCGAGCTCGCGAGCGTGCGCGCCGTGCCACGCGCCACGGAGATCAACCTGCTGGTCGGTGGGCCCAACGGCCGGCCGGGGTTCGACGCGGCGGGGCGGATGGTGTATCGCGGCCAGGCGCGGCCACAGGGTGGGCCGCTTGGCGGACGCGGCGGTGGCCGCGGGGTCGGCGGGTTCGGCAATGGACCCGGTGGCGGCGTCGAGATCACGCAGCCCGATTCGGCGCCCGTGGTGCGGGTGGACCTTGCCACGCGCAAGGTCGACACCATCGCCATGGTGCGGATCCCGCGGAACGAGATCAAGGTCACCCAAGGCGCCGACGGGCGGCCCAACATCTCCACCACCATCAACCCGTTGCCCACGATCGACGACTGGGCGCTCATGCACGACGGCTCGATCGCCATCGTGCGCGGGCATGACTTCCATGTGGAGTGGATCGGCGCGGACGGGACCGTCACATCGTCGCCGAAGATCAGCTTCGACTGGCAACGGCTGGATGACGACGCCAAGCAGGCGATCATCGACAGCGCGCGCGCCGTTCTCGAGAGGCGGATGGCCGAGGCGGAACGGCTCGGCGGCGCGCGGGGTGGGCTGGGTGCGGTGCTGGGCGGCGGTGCCGGTGGCGATGGCGGCGGCCCTGGTGGCGGCGGACTCGGCGGCGGTGGCTTCGGTGGGGGCGGCGATCGCGGCGGCCGCGGCGGTGCAGGTGGTGGCGGCGCGCGCGGCGGCGGCGGTGGTGATGGCGGCGCACCTCCCCAGCGCGGTGCGGCCGCGGGCGGCGCCGCCAGCGGCCCGCGCACTCCCACCATCAACATGGTCGCGCCGAGCGAACTGCCGGACTACCGCCCGCCGTTCGGCCAGCAGGGCGCGCTCGGCGACGAGGACGGGTTCCTCTGGGTGCGCACCTCGGAGCCGGTGGGCACCGACGGTCCGGTCTACTACGTGATCGACCGGCAGAACGAGGTCGTGGCGCGCATCCAGTTGCCGCAGGGCCGCATGATCGCGGGCTTCGGCAAGGGCGGGATCGTATACCTCGCGTTCCGCGACACCGAAGGGAACCACCGCGTGGAGCGCGCGAGCTGGAAGTGAGCGGTGGGGGCGGGCGCCGCCCACGCCCGCTCCGCTGATCCGCTATCGCGGGACCTCGGCGACCGCGATGTCGCGGCCACCCTTGCGCACGAGGAGCCATCGGTCGCGCACCGCGTCGCTTCGCGCGACGGTGACGGCGTCGGCGGCGAGCTTGGTGCCGTTCACCGACACGGCGCCCTGCTGGATGAGCTTGCGCGCCGCGGTCTTGGAGAGCGCGAAGGCCTGCTCCAGCACGGCGACGACGTCGAGCGCATCGCCGCCGCCTGCCAGCTTCACCGAGGGCATCTCGGCGGCGAGCACTTCGAAGACCTCGTCGGTCAGCGCGTGCGCGTCGGCCTTCCGGTCGAACACCGTGTCCGACACGGTGCGCGCGACCGCCGCGGCCTCGGCGCCGTGGATCATCGTCGTGACCTCGGCCGCGAGCAGCTTCTGCGCGGCGCGCAGGTGCGGCGCGACGGCGTGCTCCGCCTCGAGCGCCTCGATCGTGGGCTGGTCGAGCATGGTGAACGTCCGCAGCAGCTGCCCCACCTCGGCGTCCTCGCGGTTCACCCAGAACTGGTAGAACTGGTAGGGGCTCGTGCGTGCGGGGTCGAGCCAGACCGCCCCCGCCTCCGTCTTGCCGAACTTCTTCCCGCTCGCGTCGGTGAGGAGCGGGAACGTGAGGCCGTGCGCCTCGCTGCGCGCCACGCGGCGCACGAGCTCGGTGCCGGCGGTGATGTTCCCCCACTGGTCGCTGCCGCCCACCTGCAGCGTGACGCCGTCGTGCTGGAAGAGTTGCAGGAAGTCGTGCGCCTGCAGGAGCATGTAGGAGAACTCGGTGAACGAGATCCCGCCCTCGAGGCGGGACTTCACCGAGTCCTTCTGCATCATCCAGTTCACGGTGAAGTGCTTCCCGGTGTCGCGCAGGAAGTCGATCAGCGTGAGCGGCGTGAGCCAGTCGGCGTTGTTCCGGAAGAAGACGCGCGCGCCGGCGTCGCGGGCGCCGCCGGCGTCCTCGGTGAAGCCGGCGCCGAGGGCGTTGTGCACGACGCGTCGGATCTGGGCCTCGATCAGCGCCGCGTTCGCACGGATCTCCTCGCCCGACCGGATGGGCCGCTCCTCGGACTTGCCGCTCGGGTCGCCGATCATCGCCGTGCCGCCCCCGACGAGGGCGACGGCCTGGTGCCCCGAGCGGGCCAGCCGCACGAGGGCCATGATCGGCACCAGGTTCCCCACGTGCAGGCTCTCGGAGGTCGGGTCGAAGCCGCAATAGCCGCGCACGAGGCCCTTGGCGAGCGCCGCGGCGCATCCCTCCGTCTGCTGGTGGAGCAGCCCGCGCCACTCGAGTTCCTCGAGTAGCGGGCGCGAACCGGGGGCGGGAACGATCGTCATCCCACAAAGGTAGGGAACAGGGCCGGCGAAG
>JAOUHR010000272.1 GCA_029884515.1 Gemmatimonadota bacterium | reverse complement strand
TACTGGGCGTCCACGCTGGGGATGCTCTTCTCGGTGATGCTCTGGATGCCGTCGTGGGGCGGGATGATCAACGGCCTCCTCACACTCCGGGGTGCCTGGCACAAGGTATCCGAGGAGCCGGTGCTCAAGTTCTTCGTGGTGGCGATCACCGCCTATGGGATGAGCACCTTCGAGGGGCCGATGCTCTCGGTGAAGAGCGTCAACGCCCTCGCGCACTACACCGACTGGATCATCGCCCACGTGCACACGGGGGCGCTCGGCTGGAACGGGTTCATGACGTTCGGCATGGTCTACTGGCTCGCGCCGCGCCTCTTCCAGGCGCCGCTCCACTCGAAGAAGCTGGCGGAGTTGCACTTCTGGATCGCGACGTTCGGCATCCTGCTCTACGTGGCGGCGATCTACTCGGCCGGGATCACGCAAGGACTGATGTGGCGCGCGTTCGACGAGACGGGGCGGCTGGCCTACCCCGACTTCGTCGAGACCGTCGTGCGGCTGATCCCCATGTACTGGGTGCGCGTCGCCGGCGGCACGCTGTACATCGTCGGGATGCTCGTGTTCGGCTACAACATCCTCATGACGTGGCGGGCGCGGCCGGCATCATATGAGGTGCCGCAACACTCGGCGCCGCGGCTGGCGCCGGCGTACGTGGACCCCAAGCCCGTACCCGCCGGGGCGGGCCTCTGGGCGCGCTTCTCGGCCGCGCGGTGGCACCGCCGATGGGAAGGGATGCCGCTCCTCTTCACGGTGCTCGTGGTGGTGGCCGTGGTGGTCGCGTCGCTGGCCGAGATCCTGCCGACCTTCCTGATCCGCTCGAACATCCCGACGATCGCGAGCGTGAAGCCGTACACGCCGCTCGAGCTCGCCGGGCGCGACCTCTACATCCGCGAGGGGTGCTTCAACTGCCACTCGCAGATGGTGCGGCCGTTGCGCCACGAGACCGAGCGCTGGGGCGAGTACTCGAAGCCGGGCGAGTTCGTGTATGACCACCCCTTCCTCTGGGGCTCGCGCCGCATCGGTCCCGACCTCGCGCGCGAGGGCGGGAAGTACCCGGATCTCTGGCACGTGCGGCACTTCGACGACCCGCAATCGCTCGTGCAGAACTCGATCATGCCGTCGTACGCACACCTCGGCCGGAATGCGATGGACTTCGACGGCATCCAGGCGAGGGTGGATGCGATGGTGATGCTGGGCGTGCCGTACGGTGACGCGGTGAACCGGGCGCCGGTCATGGCGCGCGAGCAGGCGCGCGCGATGTCCGAGGCGATCGCGGCCTCGGGCGGCCCGTCCGACCTGGGCGACCGCGAGGTGATCGCGCTGATCGCGTACCTGCAGCGGCTCGGGAAGGACATCAAGCAGTCGGCGCCGGTGACGGCGAGCGCGCCGGCCTCCGGGGCGGCCACGATGCCCGCCACCACTCCGGAAGGGGCACGCCCATGAAGCTCTCCGACGTGATGAGCGCCGCGGGCCTCTCGGGCTACGCGATCGTCGCGCTCGTGCTCTTCATGCTCGTGTTCCTCGCGATCGTGATCAGGACATTCGCCCCGGGCTCCGCCGCGCGGCACGCGCGCGATGCCCGGCTCCCGCTGGACGACGACGAACCAGGGCCCGCGCGGCGGACCGGGAAGGGATCGTGAGCGACCACGAACAGGACCGGCTGCTCGACCACGACTACGACGGCATCCAAGAGTACGACAATCCGATGCCGCGGTGGTGGCTCTGGGTGTTCTACGCGACGATCGCGTTCGTCCCCATCTACTACTTCGCGCCCGGGAACATCGGGGCGGGGCCGGGGAAGGTCGCGGCCTATGAAGCGGAGGTGGCGGCGTACGAGGCATCGCGGCCGGCCCCGGCGGCGGGCATGGCATCCGACGAGTCGTTGCGGGCGCTCGTCGCGGACGCGTCGGCGCTCGAGCTGGGCCAGGTGACGTTCGTACAGCACTGTGCGGCCTGCCATCGCCCGGACGCCGGCGGGCTCATCGGGCCCAACCTCACGGACGACGCCTGGCTGCACGGCGACGCGCCCAGCCAGATCCACGCCACGATCGTGAACGGGGTGCTCGAGAAGGGCATGCCGGGCTGGGAACGCCTCCTCCAGCCCGAGCAGGTCGACGCGGTGACGGCGTACGTACTGTCGCTCAAGGGCACGAATCCGCCGTCGCCGAAGCCACCGGAAGGCGTCGTCACGCCGCCAGTCCCGCCGGGCACGTGAGCCGCGAGCGCACACCGTGATCGCAGCGCCCGCCGCGGGCCGCGTCCTCGCGACGCTCAACGAGGACGGGTCGCGCCGGTGGATCAGGCCCAAGCCCGCGACGGGCAAATGGCTGATCCGGCGGCGCGGGGTCGCGTACGCGCTCATCGTGCTCTTCCTCGCGATCCCGCACCTGCGGATCAACGGGAAGCCGTGGATCCTGCTCGACCTGCCCCACCGCGAGTTCACCTTCTTCGGCACGACCTTCCTCCCCACCGACACGCTGCCCCTGATGCTGCTCTTCGTGAGCAGCCTGATCGGCATCTTCCTGCTCACGGCGCTCTTCGGGCGCGTCTGGTGCGGCTGGGCCTGCCCGCAGACGGTGTGGATGGAGTTCATCTTCCGGCCGATCGAACGGCTGGTGGAGGGGGGCTGGAACGCGTCGCGGGTGCTCGACCGCGATCATCGCCATGCGGCGCCGCGGCGGCTGCTCAAGCTCGCGATCTATGCGGTGCTCGCCGCGATCCTCGGGAACACCTTCCTCGCCTACTTCGTCGGCACCGACGCGTTGCGGGCGTGGGTGGTGCGCTCCCCAGTCGCGCATCCCACGCCGTTCATCGTGATGGCGGTGACCACGCTGCTGGTCTTCCTCGACTTCGCCTGGTTCCGCGAGCAGACCTGCCTCGTGGCCTGCCCCTACGGGCGCTGGCAGTCGGCACTGCTCGACCGGCAGTCGGTGATCGTGGCGTACGACACGAGGCGCGGCGAGCCGCGCGGCCATGGCGCCGGCGAACGCACGGGCCTCGGCGACTGCGTGGACTGCCGCGCCTGCGTGCTCACCTGCCCGACGGGGATCGACATCCGCGACGGCCTGCAGATGGAGTGCATCCACTGCACGCAGTGTGCGGACGCCTGTGACGACATCATGGCGAAGGTGGGCAAGCCCGCGGGCCTGATCCGCTACAGCTCGCAGGCGGCGCTCGCGGGCCAGCCGCCGCGCATCCTGCGGCCGCGCACGGTGCTCTACCCGCTGGCCTTCACGCTCGCGTTCGGCGCGTTCGTGCTCACGCTCGCGCTCCGGTCCCCGGCCGACGTGACGCTGCTGGGTGGGCTCGGCGCGCCATTCACGCGCGATCCCGGCGGCCAGGTGGTGAACCAGGTGCGGATCAAGGTCGCGAACCGCACGCGCGACGACCACGCGTACACCGTCGCACTCCTCGACGAGGCCGGGGCGCGCCTGATCGCGCCGGAGAACCCGGTGCGCGTGGGCGCGGGGCGCACCATCACCACCACGGTGTTCGTGGTGGAGGCCGCGGACCGGTTCACGGCCGGCGAGCGGCGCGTGCAGTTCCGACTGAGTGATGGCGCTGGGTTCTCGCGCGTGTACCCGTGGCGGCTGCGCGGCCCGGACCGGGTGGCGCCATGACCGACCGGCGCGGTGCCTACTGGCCCTGGCTCCTCGCGGCGGCGCTGCTCTTCACGGTGGGCGCGAACGTGGTGATGCTCTTCGCCGCCAACTCCGACCGGAATGGCAGCGTGGTGGAGCCCGATTACTATGCGAAGGCCGTGGCCTGGGACGCGACCATGGCGCAGCGCCGGGCGAGCGACCTCCTCGGCTGGACGGCCACGGCCACCGTCGTGCGATCGCGCGCGGACGCCGGCACGGCGGCCGTGTCCGGCGGGGTGGTGGTGCACCTGCGGGATCGTGACGGGGCGGCCCTCTCCGGGGCCCGCGTGACGGCGGTCGCCATCCACAACGCGGACGCGGGCCACCCGCTCGAGCTGACCCTCCACGAGCGCGCCCCGGGCCTGTACGGCGCCGGCGCGCGCATCGCCCATCCGGGCCGGTGG
>JAOUHR010000271.1 GCA_029884515.1 Gemmatimonadota bacterium | reverse complement strand
CTATACGGGGGCGCGATCCACCAGGCCGGGGCGGTGAAGGCGCGCAAGTCGCAGCGCCACGCCACCTCCGACTGGATGGCGCTCGAGCAGGAACGCGGCATCTCGGTCACCTCGTCGGTGCTCCAGTTCGAGTACCTGGGCTACCAGGTGAACCTGCTCGACACGCCGGGCCACCAGGACTTCGGCGAGGATACCTTCCGCACGCTCGTCGCCGCGGATAGCGCCGTGATGCTGCTCGACAACCGCAAGGGCGTCGAGGAGCGCACGCGCCAGCTCTTCGACGTCTGCCGTCGCCGGCGGATGCCGATCTTCACGGTGGTCAACAAGTGCGACCGCGTGGGTGAGGACCCGCTCAAGCTGGTGAGCGACCTCGAGGCGGAGCTCGGCATCACCGCCGTCGCCGCGCACTGGCCCATCCACATGGACTCGGCCGAGCACGGCAGCGTCTTCGTCGGCGTGTACGACCGCCTCCACCAGCGGGCGCACCTCTTCGAGCGCGGCAAGCATCACGGCGCCAGGCGCGTGACCACGGCCACGCTCGACCTCGCGACGCCGGGTGACGCGAGACTCACGGCCGCACTCGGCGGCAGCGAGGAGGCCGTGGCCGCCGTCGCCAAGCTCGCGCACGACGTGGAGCTGCTCGACATGGCCGGCCACGGGTTCGATCCGGTCGCGATCCTCGCGGGCGAGCAGACGCCGGTGTTCTTCGCCTCGGCGCTCACGAACTTCGGTGTGGAGCCATTCCTCGAGGCCTTCCTCCCGCTCGCGCCCTCGCCCGTGGCGCGGGAGAGCAGTGCGGGACCGGTCGCGCCTGGACTGGGCGCCTTCACCGCCTTCGTCTTCAAGGTGCAGGCGAACATGGACCCGAGACACCGCGACCGCGTGGCCTTCCTCCGCGTCTGCTCCGGCCGCTACGAGGCGGGTCTCGACGTGACGCACGTACGGTCGGGGAAGAGCTTCAAGCTCGCGCCGCCGCAGCAGTTCATGGGACGTGAGCGCGCTTTCGCCGAGGAGGCGCTACCGGGCGACGTGGTGGGGGTGCACGATCGCGGGCTGCTGCGGATCGGCGACACGCTCGCCACCGAGGACGCACCGCGCGACGCGGAGGGGAACCTCCTCGCCTACGTTGGCATCCCGCGTTTCGCGCCGGAGCACTTCGCGCGCATCGTCTCCAAGGACCCGCTCCGCCGGAAGGCGCTCGACAAGGGACTCCGTGAACTCACCGAGGAGGGCGCGGCGCAGGTGTTCTACGCCGAGTCGCAGATGGGGCCGGTACCGATCGTGGGCGCGGTGGGCCTGCTGCAGTTCGACGTGATGGTACACCGGCTCGAGAACGAGTATGGCGCACCCTGCCAGCTCGAGAACCTCCCGTTCCGTTATCCGCGGTGGGTGACCGGGCCCGAGGAGGAGATCCAGCGGCTCGGCGAGTCGCAGGACCTGTCGCTCCTGTACGACTACCAGAACCGTCCCGTGCTCCTGTTCCGTGACGAGTGGCGGCTCCGGTGGGCGGTGGACCGCCACACCTCGCTGACCTTCCACGAGGCGGCGCCCTAGGCGGACGTGCGCCGGCCCCGGAGTGTGGGGTGCGGCAGGCGGGAATGGGAGCCGACGAGCCTGCCGCGCGCATTCCCCTCAAGGGAAACCGCCCTGGAACGATCGGTGTCCAATGCGCGTACTGGCTGTGCGGCACCCACCCCCGAGATACCGATGACCTCCCGATACCGTTCGCTACGCACCGGCCTGCCGCTGCTCGCGCTCTTCGCCTCTCCGGCCGCGGCACAGCAGAAGCTCCCCGTGCTCACCCCCATCTCGCCGATCCGCGCGCGCTCGACGGAGCCGATGGGCGCCGTCTCGACCGTCGCGACGCTCCCCGGTGGTCGCGTGCTGGTGAACGACATCCTCGGCCGTCGCGTGGTGCTGTTCGACTCCACGCTCACGCTGGTGCGCGTGGTCGCCGACTCCACGGGTGCCACCGCGAACGCGTACGGCGCGCGGGGCGGCGGACTCCTTGGCTTCCGCGGCGACTCGGCGATGTTCATCGACCCGGCGTCGCTCACGATGATGTCGATCACCGCGGCCGGAGAACTCGGTGGAGTGAGGGCCGTCCCGCGGGCCAACGAGATCGGGTTCCTCGTGGGCGGGCCGAACGGCCGCCCCGGATTCGACTTGCAGGGCCGGATGGTCTATCGCGGCGTCGCGCGCGGTCCACGCCCGGCACCCGATGCGAGGCCGACGGTGGGCAACTTCGTGATGCCGCAGCAGCCCGACTCGGCTCCCGTGGTGCGCGTGGACCCGGCGACGCGGAAGCTCGACACGCTCGCGATGTTCAAGATCCCGAAGATCGACATCAGCGTGTCGCAGGGCGCCGACGGCCGGATCAACGTGCAGACGAAGGTGCACCCGATGCCGACCGTGGACGACTGGGCGCTGCTGAGCGATGGCTCCATCGCGATCGTGCGCGGGCACGACTTCCATGTGGACTGGGTGGGCACCGACAAGCAGGTGACGTCCTCGCCCAAGATCCCGTTCGAGTGGCAGCGCCTCTCGGACGAGGACAAGGAGATGATCGTCGACAGCGCGCGCACGGCGATGGAGAAGCAGCGCCAGGAGGCGCAGCGGATGATGGACAACGCCGGCGGCCCCGTGGCGTTCATGGGCGGCGGTGGCCCGGAGCGGATGATGGTGGAGTTCGGCGGTGGCGGCGCACCGCCGCCGCGCGCCGCGCCGTCCGCCGCGCCGGCCGCGCCAGCGGACGCGTCGGGCAAGGATGCGCCCTCGAGCGCCGGGAGCAAGGATGTCGCCGCCGGTGCCTCCGGCAAGGACACGCCGCCCGCTCGCGGCGGCCAGGGACCCGGCGGCTTCCAGATCCCGCCCATCAACATCGTGGCCCCCTCCGAACTCCCCGACTACCGCCCGCCGTTCGGACAGCAGTCGGCACTCGGCGACCTCGACGGGCACCTCTGGGTGCGCACCTCGGCGCCCGTCGGCGACGCCGGCCCGGTGTACTTCGTGATCGACCGGGAGCACGAGGTGATGGCGCGTGTGCAGGCGCCCCAGGGGCGCATCATCGTGGGCTTCGGGAAGGGCGGGGTCGTCTACCTCGCGTACCGCGACGCCGAGGGGCACTCGTTCCTGGAGTCCGCCCGCTGGAAGTGAGTCCGTGATTCGACAGCACCCGGCCCCCGTGGACTCCTAACGAGCCCCGGGGGTCCGGCGTATACACTCGGCGAACAGCACGCAGCTGGGCGCCCCAACCACGATCCCAGGTCACCTCGTGTTTCCGCGCCGGTTGTTCGCCCTCCTCGGTCTGCTCGCGTTCGCGCTCCCGACGGCTCCCCTCTCGGCGCAGGACGCCGCTGACGTGATCCGCGGCCGCGTGACGGGCCCCGACAACCTGCCGATCCTCGGCGTGATCGTCACCGCCACGTCGGTGAGCGGCAACGTGAGCCGTCGCGCGCGCACCGGGAACGACGGCCGCTTCACCATCGTCTTCCCGGGCGGCGACGGCGACTACTTCGTGAGCTACCAGGCGATCGGCTACGCGCCGCGCCGGTTCCAGGTGAAGCGCACGGCCGATCAGGACATCCTCGTCGCGGACGCGAAGCTCGCGATGGCGGCGCAGACGCTCGACACGGTGCAGATCTCGGGCGAGCGGAACCGGGTGAACCGGAACCAGAACCCGGCCGACATCAGCGGCACCGAGCGCAACGTGAATGCGAGCGCGCTCCCCGCCGACCAGCAGGGCGACCTGGCCGCGATGGCCGCCTCGCTCCCCGGCGTGCAGTTCATCCCGGGCGCCGACGGCGATCCCTCGGGCTTCTCCGTGTTCGGCCTCACCGCGGACCAGAACTCGACGACCATCAACGGCCTCAGCTCCGACGCGACGAACCTCCCGCGCGACGCGGCGATCTCGAGTTCGCTCGTGACCTCGCCGTACGACGTGAGCCGCGGCGGGTTCAGCGGCGGGCAATTCAACATCCGGAGCCGCTCGGGATCGAACTACCTCACGCGCTCCACGAGCCTCAACCTCGACTCGCCGTACATGCAGTG
>JAOUHR010000270.1 GCA_029884515.1 Gemmatimonadota bacterium | reverse complement strand
GGGTGCTCGAGCAGGCGCCCACCTATGAGAAGGCGCAGATGCTGCTGCTGGAACTCCGGCGCCCGGCGCCGGATGGAGGGGGTCGCGAATGACGCGGAGGTGGATGTGCGTCGCGTGGATCCTCGCGCTCGGGCTGGCGGCCCGCGCCGCACCGGCGGAGGCGCAGCGCCGCGGCGGCGGTGGCCAGCCGCGCTACGAGGAGCCGGGCGACAACCCGCGCTACGACGGCCGCTACACCTTCGCGCGCCTGCGCTATGAGATGGGGGTCGACGCGAACATGGGGTTCCGCGGCGGGCGCGGTCTCCCTCCATGGGCGCACGACTATCCGCGCGGCGAGCGCAACTTCACGAAGATCCTGGCCGAGCTCACGACGATCCGCACGCGCAGCGAGGAGAGCGTCGTGCTCGCGTTGGACGACCCGGAGCTCCTCAAGTATCCCGTGTCGTACATGTCGGAACCGGGGTATTGGCGCCCGAACGACCGGGAGGCCTCGGCATTCCGCACCTACCTGCAGAAGGGCGGGTTCGTGATCTTCGACGACTTCCGCGAGTACGACTGGATCAACCTCGAGGCGCAGATGAAGCGCGTGCTCCCCGAGGCGCGGTTCATCAAGATCGACGGCACGCACCCGATCTTCGATTCGTTCTACCGCCTCGAGGATCCCGAGACGCTCACCTCGTACGGGCGGATCCCCCCGACGTACTGGGCGCTCTTCGAGGACAACGACCCCACCAAGCGCATGATCGCGATCGCCGATCGCGACAACGACCTCTCGGAGTACTGGGAGTGGTCCGACACGGGCATCTACGCCGTGGACCTGAGCAACGAAGCGTACAAGATCGGCATCAACTACCTCGTCTACGCCCTGAGCCGCTGACCCGAACGTGGAGACCGCATCGTGACCGGAACCGCCGCAACTGACCCCCTCGCCGGACTCGACGATGGCGCCCTCGCCGACCGCCTGCACGAGGCCGGCACGCGAATCACCACCGAGCTGCGCAAGGTGATCGTCGGGCAGGACGCCGTGGTCGAACAGGCGCTCATCGCGCTCTTCGCCGGCGGCAACTGCCTCCTGGTCGGCGTCCCCGGGCTCGCCAAGACCCTGCTCATCTCGACGCTCGCGCAGGCGCTCGACCTCAAGTTCTCGCGCATCCAGTTCACGCCCGACCTGATGCCCTCCGACGTGACGGGCACGGACGTGATCCAGGACGACCCCGCCACGGGCCAGCGGCGCCTCGCCTTCATGGCCGGTCCGGTGTTCGCCAACGTGCTCCTCGCCGACGAGATCAATCGCACGCCGCCCAAGACGCAATCGGCGCTGCTCGAGGCGATGCAGGAGAAGCGCGTGACGGTGCAGGGGCGCACCTACGAGCTCGAGCCGCCCTTCTTCGTCTTCGCGACGCAGAACCCGATCGAGCTCGAGGGCACCTATCCGCTCCCCGAGGCGCAGCTCGACCGCTTCATGCTCGAGGTCTTCCTCGACTACCTCTCCGCGGAGGACGAGGTGGACGTGGTGAAGGCGACCACCGCGCTCCCGCCGGAAGCGGTGCGCTCGGTGCTCACACGCGCCGAGATCCTCGCCTACCAGCGGGTGGTGCGGCGCGTGCCGGTCGCGGACGCGGTGACCACGTACGCAGTGGACTTCGTGCGCGCGAGCCGGCCGGTGCAGGCGAACGCGCCCGAGTTCATCCGCAAGTACGTCTCGTACGGCGCCAGCGTGCGCGCCGCGCAGGCGCTCATCCTGGGCGGCAAGGCGCGCGCGCTGCTGCAGGGCCGCGCGCACGTCGGCTATGACGACGTCATCGCCCTCGCGCGCCCCGTGCTCCGCCACCGTCTCATCCTGAACTTCCAGGCGCAGTCCGAGAAGATCACTCCCGACCACCTGATCGAGAAGCTGGTGGCCGCGGTGCCCGTGCCCCGTTCGTCGCTCTGATCGCGATGACGGTCACGCCGGCGAAGGAGACCTTCCTCGATCCCGCGCTCCTGGCGCGGATCTCCGACCTGCCGCTCATCGCGCGCATGGTCGTGGACGGCTTCATGCACGGCCTCCACCGCTCCGCGAGGAAGGGCCTCTCGCTCGACTTCGCCGAGCACCGGCAGTACCAGCCCGGCGACGACCTGCGGCGGATCGACTGGAAGGCGTACGCCCGCACCGACCGCTTCTATGTGAAGGAGTACGAGGCCGACACCAACGCCGGCGTGCTCTTCGCGGTCGACGTCACCGGCTCGATGGACTACGCGAGCGGCGCGGTGAACAAGTTCGCCTACGCCCGGATCCTCGTCGCCGCGCTCGCCTGGCTCTCGCAGCGGCAGGGGGACCGCGTGGGCATCGCGACCTTCACCGACCATCTCGTCGAGATGGTCCCGCCATCCACGCGCCACCTGCAGCTCCTCTTCGCCGTGCTCGGCCGCGCCGAGCCCAAGGGCGAGGGAAAGCTCCCGCCGGCGATCGACCGCGTGGCCGACGTCGCCTCGCGGCCGGGGATCGTGATCCTGGTGACGGACTGCTACGGCGAGCCGGAGGAGATCGGGAAGTCGGTGAACACGCTGCGCGCGCGCGGCCACGACGTGCTCGTCTTCCACCTGCTCGACCCAGCCGAGGAGACGTTCCCCTTCGGCGCGCCGGCGGTGTTCGAGGACGGCGAGAGCGGCCTCCGCATGCCGCTCCGGCCGGAGGAGGTGAAGGAGCGCTACCAGCGGATGTTCGCCGCGCACCGCGCCGACCTGGAGGGCCGCTTCGCCGCATCGGGCGTGGAGTACGTGCCCCTCCGCACCGACCAGCCGCTCGACCACGCGCTCTACGCCTACCTGGACCACCGCCTCGCGCGGAGCCGGGTGCGCTGATGGGACTCGGCTTCCTCGTGCCGGCCTTCCTCGCCGGGCTCGCGGCCATCGCGATCCCGGTGCTGATGCACCTGCGCGACAGGAACGAGGAGACGCCGACGCGGTTCCCCTCTCTGATGTTCCTCGTGCGGCTCCCGATCCGCACCTCCGACCGGCGGAAGGTCACCGATTGGCCGCTGCTCCTGCTCCGCGCGCTCGCCGTGGCGATCCTCGTGCTGGCCTTCTCGCGCCCCTTCTTCGGGCGCGACGCGCAGGCCGCGGGCACGGCGCGCGTGCGCGCGGTGGTGCTGATGCTCGACCGCTCGATGAGCATGGGCTACACGGGGACGTGGGAGGCCGCGCGGGATTCCGCGCGCACGCTCCTCGATGGCCTCGCGGCGGACGACCAGGTCGCGCTCGTGCTCTTCGACGAGGAGGCGACACTCGCCCAGGACTGGACGGCGGACCACGCCGCCGTGCGCGCGGTCATCGACGCGACCACGCCGGTCGCGCACGGCACGGGATTCGGTGCGGCGCTGCGAGTCGCGCGCACCGCGCTCGTCGGCGCGCCACCGGGAGCGCCGGAGATCGTGATGGTCTCCGACCTCCAGCGGAGCGGGCTCACCGGCGTGGCCGGGCTCGCGATGCCCGCCGGCGTGCCGATCCGCGTGATCGAGGCGGCGCCCGCGGCGCGCCCCAACACGTCCGTGGCGCAGGTGGAGGCGCGGCGGATCGTGGACGGCCCGCGTGTGCAGCTGCAGGTGCAGGCGCGGGTGGTCACGCGCGAGCTGACCGCGCCGCGCCGCACACGGCTCACGCTCTCGCTCGCCGGGCGCGAGGTGGGCGCGCGCGAGGTGACCCTGCCGGCTTCGGGTGAGCTGACGGTCATCTTCGATCCGGTCGCCGCGCCGGCCGCCGCCGTCGCCGGGCACGTGACCGCCGAGGCCGACGCGCTCCCCGGCGACGACCGGCTCGAGTTCCTCCTCCCGGCCGACGACGCGCTCACGGTCGTGCTCGTGGTGCCCGACGACCTCGCGCGCGACGAGACGCTCTTCTTCGAACGCGCGCTCGCGATCGGTCGCGCACCGGCCGTGCGGATCGACCGCCGCCGGCCGGGCACGATCGACGCCGCGGCACTGGCGCGCGCCGACCTCGTCTTCTTCTGGGACATCGCGCCCCCGGCCGGCGCCGCCGGCGCGGCGCTCGATGCCTGGGTGAACGCCGGCGGAGG
>JAOUHR010000269.1 GCA_029884515.1 Gemmatimonadota bacterium | reverse complement strand
GAGACTCCCATGGCCACACTCTTCGGTTCCGGCATCCGGCGGCGGGAGGACCCCCGCCTCATCACCGGCAACGCCACCTACGTGGACGACGTCAAGCTCCCCGGCATGCTGTACGCGGCCGTGCTGCGGAGCCCGTGGGCGCATGCGCGCATCAAGCGCATCGACGTCTCACGCGCCAGGAAGGCCGCGGGCATCGCCGCCGTCTACACGGGCAAGGAGGTGGCGGAGAAGCTGAATCCCGTGCCCTGCGCCTGGGCGCTCCCCAACGCCGACCTCAAGATCCCCGCGCATCCCGCGCTCGCCGTCACGCACGTGCGGTACGCGGGCGACGGCGTCGCGCTCGTCGTCGGCGCGACGCGCGGCGCGGTGCGCGACGCGCTCGACCTCATCGCCGTGGAGTACGAGCCGCTCGCCGCCGTCGTCGATCCCGAGGCGGCCACGAAGAAGGGCGCGCCGAGGCTCCACGACGAGGTGGACTCGAACGTCGCCTTCAGCTGGACCGTCGCCGGCGGCGACGCCGACGCGGCCTTCAAGGCGGCGGCGGTGACGGTGGACCTCCGCATCGTCCAGCAGCGCCTCCTCCCCTCGGCGATGGAACCGCGCGCCGCGGTGGCGAGCTACAACCCGGGCACCGAGCAGCTCACGCTCTGGGCCACGAGCCAGAACCCGCACATCCACCGGTTCCTCTGCTCGCTCATCCTCAAGGTGCCCGAGCACCGGATCCGGGTGATCGCCCCGGAGATCGGCGGCGCGTTCGGCAGCAAGATCGCCACCTATGCCGACGAGGCGCTCGCCTGCTTCGCGGCGATGGACCTCAAGCGCCCGGTGAAGTGGACCGAGGACCGCTCCGAGAACTACAAGGTCACCACGCACGGCCGCGACCACGTGGAGTACGTGGAGATGTGCGGCACGAAGGACGGGATGATCACCGGGCTCCGCACCAAGGTCTTCGCCGGGCTCGGCGCCTACGCCTCCACCGCCGCACCGGGCGTGCCGACGATCCTCCACGCGCTCATCTATGGCGGCCCCTACACCATCCCGAACATCAAGGGCGTGATCAAGGGCGTCTACACGAACGCGACGCCGGTGGACGCCTACCGCGGTGCCGGGCGTCCCGAGGCGACGTACCTGATGGAGCGACTGCTGGACCTGTTCGCGGGGAAGATCGGCGCCGACCCGGTGGACATCCGCCGCAAGAACCTCATCAAGAAGGACCAGTTCCCCTACACCACCGCCACGGGCCTCATCTACGACAGCGGCGACTACCACCGCGCGCTCGACAAGGCGCTCGGCATGCTCGACTACAAGAAGTTCCGCGCCGAGCAGGCAGCGGCACGCAGGCAGGGGCGCTACATCGGCCTCGGCATCACCACGTACAACGAGATCTGCGGCCTCGGCCCCTCGCAGGTGGCGGGCGCCGTCGGGTTCGGCGGCGGGCTCTACGACAGCGCACTGGTGCGCGTCTACCCCACCGGCATGGTGCGCGTCTACATCGGCGGCAAGCCGCACGGCCAGGGCGAGGAGACCACCTTCGCGCAGGTGGTCGCCGACGAGTTCGGCGTGCCGATGGACAACGTCGAGATCGTGCACGGCGACACCGACAACACGCCGCAGGGCTGGGGCACGTACGGCAGCCGCACCACCGCGGTCTGCGGCAGCGCCGTGAAGGTCGCGGCGCAGCGCGTGAAGGAGAAGGCCAAGAAGATCGCCGCGCACCTCCTCGAGGCCAGCGAGGACGACCTCGAATGGAAGGACGGCACGTTCGCCGTGAAGGGCTCGCCGGCGCAGTCGAAGGCCTTCGGCGAGCTCGCCCTCATGGCGAACGTCGCCTGGAACATGCCCGCCGGCGTCGAGCCGGGCCTCGAGGCGACGGCCTTCTTCGACCCGTCCAACTTCGTGTACCCCTTCGGCACCCACCTCTGCACGGTGGAGGTGGACGTGGACACCGGCGTGACGAAGATCCTCCGCTACATCGCGGTGGACGACTGCGGCCCGCTGATCAACCCGATGATCGTCGAGGGCCAGGTGCACGGCGGCGTGATCCAGGGACTCGGCGAGGCGCTGCAGGAGATCGCCGTGTACGACGAGGACGGCCAGCTCCTCACCGGCACGATGATGGACTACGCCGTGCCGCGCGCCGCGCAGATGCCGCGCATCGAGACGGCCCACACCGTCACGCCCACCGACGTGAACCCGCTCGGCATCAAGGGCGTCGGCGAGACCGGGACCATCGCCGCCGTGCCGACGCTCGTCGCCGCCGTCTGCGACGCCCTGTCGCCGCTCGGCATCACGCACATCGAGAAACCCCTCACCCCCGCGCGCGTCTGGGCCGCGATCCAGGCCGCCCGCCAGGGAGGCGCCAAGTGATCCCCGCCGCATTCGAGTACGAGCGCGCCGCCACGCTGGCCGCCGCGCTGAAGGCCGTCGGCACGCGCAACACCAAGGTGATGTGCGGCGGCCAGAGCCTGATCCCCCTGCTCCGCTTCCGGCTCACGCAGACCAAGCGCGTCGTCGACATCAGCCACCTGAAGCAGCTGCAGGGCGTGAGCAAGGCCAAGGGCGTGATCCGCATCGGCGCCGCGACCACGTATCGCGCGCTGCTCGACGCGAAGGTGCTGCGCGACGACTGCCCGCTGCTCGCCGAGGTGACGGAACGGATCGGCGACCGGCAGGTGCGCAACATCGGCACCATCGGTGGCGGGCTCGCCCATGCCGACCCCTCCGCCGACATGCCGGGCGCGATGCTCGCGCTCGACGCCCAGTTCGTGGTGCGCTCGGCCAAGGGCAGGCGCACGGTCGCCGCGCGCGACTGGTTCCGCGGCCCCTTCGAGTCGGCGATGAAGTCGGGCGAGCTGCTCACCGACATCATGATCGCGGTGCCGGCGCGCGGCACCGGCTCGGCGTACGAGAGCTTCGAGCAGGCGGCGTCGGGGTACCCGCTGGTGGGCGCGGCGGCCGTCGTCACGCGCGCGAAGGGCAAGGTGACGGCCGCGGCGCTCGCCTTCACCGGCCTCGGTGAGGTGCCCTTCCTCGCGAAGGGCATCGAGAAGCTCGTGGGCTCGGACGGTGGGACCGCAGCGGTGGAGAAGGTCGCCGGCGGCGCGGCCGCGGGCGTGGACGCCAACGAGGACATCCACGCGCCGGCGGCGTACCGGCTCCACCTCGCGAAGGTCGCCGCGCGGCGCGCACTGCTGCGCGCGCTCGAGCGCGCGGGCTAGGCACCGCGCATGCGCTTCGAGGTGACGGGCGCGGAGGAGATCGCCGCGCCCATCGCGCAGGTGTGGACGCGCCTGCTCGACCACGAGTACGTCGCCTCGTGTGCGCCGAACGTCGAGTCGGTCGAGGCGGCGGACGAGACACACTTCACCGTGGTGACGGCGCTCGGCGTGGGCAGCATCCGGCTGCGGTTCACGCTCCGCGTGGCGCTCGAGGACCTCGCCGCTCCCACCTTCGCCCGGATGCGGGTGAGCGGCGACGCGCCCGGCTCGGCGGCGCGCGCCGAGGCCTCGGCGACGCTCACCGAGACCGCACCGGGCGCGACGCAGCTCGATTGGGTGCTCGCCGCCGACGTGCACGGCACCATCGCAGGGGTCGGCGCGCGGCTGCTCAAGGGCACGGCACGCAAGCTCACCGCGAGGTTCTGGAAGGCGTTCGCGGATGGCGTCGTGCCCGGCGCCGCGCCACCGAAGGGCAAACGCGCGAAGGCGAGGACGCGCGCACGCAAGCCCGCGTGACACGCGAGGGCGCCCGGCGCGCCTCGCGCCGCGCCTCCCGTGCCTAGCCCTTCGCCCCGAGCTTCTCCACCAGCGCCTTGAAGCGCGGATGCGCGCGCACCGCGTCGGGCCACGGCAGGAGCTTCACGCGCGCGAAGTCGCTCACCCGGTCGGTGTACGCCTGCTCGAGGTGGTCGAGGACCTTCTCGGTCTCCTCCAGCCCGGCATGCACGAGCGCGTACTCCAGTGGCGAGACATAGTGACCCGTCGCCATCGCGTCGAGCCGCGCGAGCACCGCGCGCGCGTCATCCGGCCGGCCCGCCTTCGCGAAGGCCAGGCCCTGGTACCCGAGC
>JAOUHR010000009.1 GCA_029884515.1 Gemmatimonadota bacterium | reverse complement strand
GTACCGGGCCGTACCGGGCCGTACCGGGCCGTACCGGGCCGTACCGGGCCGTACCGGGCCGTACCGGGCCGTACCGGGCCGTACCGGGCCGTACCGGGCCGTACCGGGCCGTACCGGGCCGTACGTGAACGGCGCGTGAGCGCGCCGCAAGCGGCGCCCTCCCCGCGGCGCTCGCGTGCGCGGCGCGAATCGCCGGCATGCTACGGCAGTGCCTGCTCTCGGGCCTGCAGTCGCGCACGCTTCTGCCGCGTGAGCGTGGGAAGGATCCAGAGGTAGAGCCCGGTGAGCCAGAGCCCGAGCAGCGCGATGCCCGCCGGGAAGAAGAGCCAGAGCTTGACCGGGTCCCCGAAGAACGAGCCGTCGTGCAGGGTCTCGATGATGTCGGACCGGCGGTAGGCGACCTGGAGCACCTCTCCGGTGCCGAGCGCGAGCTGCACTTCCCAGTTGTTCTTCGTGGTGATCTTGAGGATCCCCTTGGCCGGGCGGATGTCCACGCGGTCGATGTGCGACCAGTCGGCGACCTCGCCGCCCGGGATCGCCTGCGCCGCCGCGAGGATGGTGCCCCACTCCATGGAGGGGGTGTTGTCCGGCGTGGCGAACTCGGTGGGCTGCACCCATGTCACCTGCTTCTTCAGTTGCAAGAGGAGCCCGGAGCAGATCACCACCAGCAAGGGGAGCGCGATGGTGATTGCGCCCCAGCGGTGCAGCCGGCGCGAGAGGATGGAGAGCTTCATTCGGCTGTGGGGCGGAAGTCGGGTGTAGGTTGCAGTGTCGACCGGAAGATGGTCGCTTTCGCTCAACCACGGAACGCTTCGGCGCGTATTCCGTGCACGCACCCCACCAGAGGAGCCGCTCGATGTCCCCAGTTCTCCGTCGCGGCCGGGCCCTGTGGCTCGCCGCCACCGTTCTCGCCGCCACCGGCGTCACCGTCTTCTCCGCGCCCGCGGTCCACGCGCAGGCCGCGGACTCCGCGAGGCTCGAGCGGCTCAAGACCGAGGCGATCGCCAAGGTCGACGGCCGCGCCAAGCTCGTGCAGGAGATCGTGGACCAGCTCTTCTCCTATGCCGAACTCGGGATGCAGGAGTTCGAGACGCAGAAGTACATCACGGGGCTCCTCGAGCAGAACGGCTTCAAGGTGCAGCGTGGCTACGCCGGGATGCCGAGCGCCTGGGTCGCGCGGTGGGAGAGCCCGGCGGGCGCCAAGCCCGAGATCTCGCTCGGCTCCGACGTGGACGGGATCCCGCAGGCGAGCAACAAGCCCGCGTACGCGTTCCATGAGGCGCAGGTGGAGGGCGCACCGGGCCACGGCGAGGGCCACAACTCCGGCCAGGCGGTGAACATCGCCGCGGCGCTCGTGGTGAAGGAGCTGATGATCCGCGAGAGGATCCCCGGCACGCTCGTGCTCTGGCCCGGCATCGCCGAGGAGCAGATGGCCGGGAAGGCGTTCCTCGTGCGCGAGGGGCTCTTCAAGAACACCGACGTCGCCCTCTTCACGCACGTGGGCAGCGACCTCGGCGTGAGTTGGGGCCAGAGCGGCTCCACCGCGCTCATCTCGGCGATCTTCAAGTTCAAGGGCACCAGCGCCCACGCCGCGGGCGCCCCGTGGCGCGGCCGCTCGGCGCTCGACGCCACGATGCTCATGGGCACGGGCTGGGAGTACCAGCGCGAGCACAATGAACTGCCGTCGCGCTCACACTACGTGATCCGCGACGGCGGCGACCAGCCCAACGTGGTGCCGAGCACGGCGAGCATCTGGTTCTACTTCCGGGAACGCGACTACGAGAGGACCAAGGCGCTGTTCGAGGCCGGCAAGCGCATCGCCCTCGGCGCGGCGATGATGGCGAACGTCGAGCTCGACACCGTGATGATGGTCGGGTCCGGGTGGAGCGGACACTTCAGCAAGCCGATCGCCGAGGCGACGTTCGCGAACATCCAGCGCGTGGGGCTCCCCAAGTGGGATGCCGCCGACATCGAGATGGCGAAAGAGGTGCAGAAGGACCTGGGGGTGCGCGAGCGCGGGCTGCCGACGGAGACGCGCGAGTCGCTCTCCGGTCCGATCCCCGAGAGCCAGCGGATGGGCGGCGGTTCGGACGACATCGGCGACGTCTCGTGGACGGTCCCGACGGTGACGCTCCGCTTCCCGTCGAACATCCCCGGCCCGCCGGGCCACAACTGGGCGAACGCGATCGTGATGGCGACGCCCATCGCGCACAAGGGCGCGGTGGCCGGCGCCAAGGTGCAGGCGCTCACCATGCTCGACATCCTGCTCACGCCAAAGGTCGTGGCCGACGCCTGGACCTACTTCCGCGACGTGCAGACCAAGGACACCAAGTACGTGCCCTTCATCGCGCCCACGGACCAGCCGCCCACCTGGCTGAACGCCGAGATCATGGCGCGCTTCAAGCCCGAGCTGTCGAAGTACTACTACGACTCGAACAGGTTCAAGTCGTACCTCGAGCAGCTCGGGATCGCGTATCCGACCACGAGGGAGTCGCTCAAGATCAAGATGGATGAGTAGCGTGACGTCGTACCGCCTCATCGGACCCGACGGATCGGTGACCGTCAGCGAGACCCCGGGCGCGTTCGGGGGTCATCGCCGGCGGCGCATTTACGGGCGGCTCGACTGCAAGGCCGCGCGCCGTGCCCTCGCCTTCGGCGGGAGCTATGCACAACAGCGCGTCTTCTTCGCCGACGAGGCGACGGCCCAGGCGGCGGGGTTCCGGCCTTGCGCGGCGTGCATGCCGGAGGAGTACAAGGCGTGGAAGGCGGGCCGGCGGTGACCGGCCGCGTCGAGGCGCTCTGGAGCAAGCGCGCCCACTACGGCGTGATGGACCCGCTGGACGTGGCGACCTTCGTCGCCGGCCACGGGATCGAGGGGAGCACCGGCCGCAGCAGCACGCGGCAGGTCACGATCATCGCCAAGGAGCAGTGGGACGCGATGATGGCCGAGCTCGGCGCCGCGGTGGACCCGTCCGCGCGCCGTGCGAACGTGATGGTAAGCGGCGTCGCACTCGCGGACTCACGCGGGCGCACGCTCCGCGTCGGTGGCGTGCGCATCCGCATCCGCGGCGAGACGCATCCGTGCGAACGGATGGACGAGGCGCTGTCCGGACTCCGCTCCGCGATGGGAGGCGAGTGGCGGGGGGGCGTGTACGGCCAGGTGCTCGACGATGGCGTGGTGACCGTCGGTGACGCCGTCTCGTGGACCGACCGGAAGGAGGAAGGCGGTGACTGACCCTGCACCCGGCGCACCGGCCGGCACGGCGCCGCGCTCCCGCGTGGGACTCAAGGTCGTCGCGCTGCTCATGTTCTTCCTCGGCGTGAATGCGCTTGCACAGGCGGTGCGCCTCGCGCTGGGATTCGACACGGGCCCGCTCCTCCTGACGCTCTGGCAGGTCGCGTGCGGCCTGCTCGCGCTGCTCGCGGCGGCCGGCACCTGGCTCGGCGCGCGGTGGGCCGCGGAACTGATCGTCGTCTACGGCGTGTTCACCGGTGCGATGATCGCGTCGCTGCGGTCGATGCTCGCGATCGATGCGGAAGCGGGGAGCGGGCTCCTGGTTGCGGGCGCAGCCGCCGTGGCGGTCTGCGCCCTACTGGCGTGGTACGTGGCCCGGGCCGCCGGAGGCATAGAGGCGGATCCGAACCGATAGCGGCGACTCGATCGCATCCTCGATCCGGAGCCGCACACCGGCGACACGCACCGGTGACACGCGGTCGAGCTTGCGGTACCCGATCGTGCTGCCACGACTCATTGGCTGCCAAGCGCCATCCACCAGCCCGTCCACGGCGTAGCGCGCCACGCGCTGGCCTTGCCAGATGTCCTCCTGCAGGTCCACGAGGCCGACCTCCCGTGCCTGGTCGAGCATGACGGCCCCGACGGCGGTGGTCGCACCCGTCGCGACCCACGCGGGCTCGCTCGACGCCGCGAGATCCTCCGCGAAGATCGCGTCGAGCCGCGCGCGCATCCCGGCGAGGCGAGCCACGTCGGTGTCGTGCAGCAGTCCAGCGCGCGTCGGCGGCACGTTGAGCAGGAGCTTCGAGTTCCGCCCCACGCTCGTGAAGTGGATCTTCACGAGATCCTCCACCGACTTGACCTGCGCGTCCTCCGCGGGATGATGGAACCACCCTGGCCTGATCGACACATCGGTCTCCCCGGGGCGCCAGACGATCCCGGTGCGGTCCCCCTCCCGCAGGGAGCGCATCACCTCGTCGCCGGTCACGCCCGGCACGCGCACGATCCGCGGGTCCACGATCGACCAGTTCGTCTCCCCGGCGACGCCGTGCTCGTTGCCGATCCACCGCACCTCGGGGCCGGCGTCGGAGAAGATCACCGCGTCCTGCTGCATCTCCTTCACCGCGGTCCAGATCCGCCCCCAATCGTATGACTGCCGTTTGCCGTTCGGACCCTCGCCGTTCGCGCCGTCGAACCAGACCTCGTGGATCTCTTCGTAGTTCGAGAGCAGCTCCGTGAGCTGTGCGAGGTAGAAGGCCATGTAGGCCTCGCCCTGCCCGTAGCTCGTCGCGTTGCGGTCCCAGGGGGACAGATAGAGCCCGGGCTTGAGTCCCTCGGCGCGACAGGCATCCACGAACTCGCGCACGAGGTCGCCCCGACCGCCGCGCCACGGGCTGCTTCGCACCGAGTGCGCCGTGGTCGCCGAGGGCCAAAGGCAGAATCCGTCGTGGTGCTTGGCCGTGAGGATCATCGCCTTGAAGCCGGCCGCGCGGGCCGTGCGCGCCCACTGCCGCGCGTCGAGCGCGGAGGGGTCGAAGACCGCCGGGCGCTCGGTGCCGTCGCCCCACTCGCGATCGGTGAAGGTGTTCACGCCGAAGTGGATGAACATCGCCAGCTCGTCGCGCTGCCACGCGAGCTGGGCGCGCGAGGGGCGCGGACGGCGCGGCGCGACCGGCTGCTGCTGCCCGGCGGGCGCCGGCGCGCTCATCCCCAATGCCGCCGTGACGCCCGCGCCGATGAAGCCGCGACGCGTCCACGCGCCCTCACGTCGTTCGGTCATGCCCGAAGATGGACGGCGGCTTCCCAGTCCGGCAACGTCGGGCGGTGCTGCCCAGCGCGCCGCGGGAACGGCCCGGGTTGAGCCCGGGCCCGGGGGAAACCCGCGGCGCCGCCTTCCGTAGGGATGGGCGTCACCATCCGGAGCGCCACCATGTGGGCACTGCTCAAGACGCTGTTCGTGCAGGGCATCATCGCGAGGACCGTGCTGCGGTCGTTCGCTTGGCTCGGCTGGCTGCTCCCCGCGGGCTTCCTGCTCAAGTTCATCGGCCTGCCCTTGCTCAGCGTGCTGGGCGTGCTCGCGATGCCCGTGCTCGTGCTCCTCTTCGTGATCGGGCTGCCGATCTTCGTGGTGTTCCTCTTCGGCGGCCTGTTGCTGGCGATCGTCGGGATGCTGCTCACCGTGGGGATCGCGCTCGCCAAGGTGCTCATCCCCATCGCGCTGGTGGTGATGATGGTGCGCTGGATGCGGCGCCCCAAGGGCGCGGCCGTCGCCCCCGCGCCGACGGCCTCCGCCGCGGGCTGATGCCGCGCCGGGACTAGCCGGCCTTGGCCGGCGGCGGATCCTTCTTGATGGTGCGACCGACGATGATCGTGATGTTGTCGGACGCGCCCGCGTCGAGGGTCTCCTGGAGCAGTTGATCGCACGCCTGCTTGGAGGAGGTCATCGTGCGCAGCACCTCCGCGATCCGTTCGTCGCTCACGTGCTTGGTGAGGCCGTCGGTGCAGAGCAGGTGCACGATCCCCCACTCCGAGCGCATGCGAGTGACCACCGGGATAGCCTCATCGGAGCCGATCGCGCTCGAGAGGATGTTGTTGAAGCGTGACCGCGCGGCCACCGCGCGCGTGAAGACGCCCTTGTCCACGAGTTCCTGCGCCATCGTCTGGTCGCGGGAGACCTGCGTGAGCACGTCCTCGCGGAAGAGGTAGTACCGAGAGTCGCCCACCTGCAGGAGGTAGTACCAGGGCCAGACGCCCATCCAGAGTGTGAGCGTGGTGGCCATCGAGCGTCCGTCGGCCGTGTCCTTGGCCCGCGTCTTCACCGCGTCGTGGCACCGCAGGGCGGCGGCCTGCAAGGTCTCGACGAAGTGTTCCCCGCTCGGGTCGTCCTGGAGGAAGCAGTCGGTGCTCGTCGTCACATACTGGGCCGCGACGGAGATGGCGGTCGCACTCGCCTCGCGCCCGCCGACGCCTCCTCCGACCCCGTCGGCCACCATCGCGAGCGTCGCGATTCGCCGGTCATCCACGGGCAGGTCGTGGTTGTCGGGCAGGCTGGACATGTAGACCTGCAGGCGCTTGTGGATCGACGCCAGGAGGAAGTGGTCCTGGTTCTCCTTGCGGACCTTGCCCTGGTGGGAGAGGCCGTACAGGTCGATCTCGTCTTCGCGTGGCCTGCGATTCTCGTCCATGTCCGGAGCCCTCCATCCGGGTCGGCGCCTCCCCTGCCCGTCCAAGTACGGTGCCGTGCGCCCAAGGCGCAACTCCGGGACGGCTCGGATGGGCAACTAGGCACCTGACGCGCCCCGGGGGTACCATTCAACCACACCGATCACGCCCGGAGGGCAGCCGATGTCCAAGCTGGACGACAAGTCGATCGCGAACCTCGTCAAGAAGATGCAGAAGCAGGCCAAGCCCCGGAACCTCGAGGCGAAGACGTACGACGCCACTGCGCCCCAGCGCGTGACGGACGCGCAGGACCAGGAGACGGAGAAGCTCTTCAAGGAGATGAAGAAGCGCGAGTTCTGACTCAGCGCAGGATCGCGCGTACCGAGTCGAGCGATCCCGACGTGCGCGCGGGACGCAGGCCGAGCAACTCGGCCATCAGCGCGTAGACGTGCACGTTCCCGAAGGGCGGCACCACCTTCCCGCGCGCGATGCCCGGCCCCGCGGCGATGAAGACCGCACCCATCGAAGGGAGCGCCGGGTCGTACCCGTGCGTGGCGCCGCCGGCCCACCCCTGCTCGCGCCACCGCTCCACCTGTGCGCGTGAGGTGATGGTCCATCCCTCGTCCGCGACCGCCACGATGGGGGTGATGCGCGGGTTGGCGTTGAAGTGCCAGCGCGCCGGCACCTTGCCCTTCCGGTAGACCTGCAGGTGCGGATGCTTCCCCGCGAGCGCCCGGTACACGCGCTCCTCATCGCCCGCCCGTGGCGCGATCGCGGCCACGGGCGTCCAGTCGATCACGTCCACGGTCGCGAGGTCGAGATAGTCGTCAAGTACGATCGCACGCTGCGCGCTCGTCTCCGTCATCCCGTGGTCGGCGACGATGATCACGTCCACCACATCCGTGAGCCCCAAGCGCGTGATGCCATCCACGATCGCGCCCACGGCGGAATCGAGCCGCGCGATGGCCGAGTCCACCTGCGGCGCGAGGGGACCGTAGGTGTGACCCGCGTCGTCGGCGTCGGGGAAGTAGAGACCGATGAACGCGGGCGCCGAGTCGCTCGGGAGGGCGAGCCAGTCGAGCACCTCAAGGACACGTGCGGCGTGCGGCCGCGTGTGCTCGTAGTGCTCCCACCAGGTGGGACGCACGCCCTCGATCGCCGCTTCGGAGCCGGGCCAGAAGAGCGTGGCCGCACGCCGCCCCTGCTGCTCCGCCGTCACCCAGATCGGCTCCCCGCCCCACCACCGCGACTCGGCCTGCGCGAGCGAATCGCTCAGGCGGAACAGCCCGAGCACCGAATCGCGCATCGCATTGGCGACGATGCCGTGCTGCTCCGGCGTGAGGCCGGTGACGAGCGTGTAGTGGTTGGGGAATGTCTTGGACGGGAAGGCGGGCACCATCCGCTCGGCGCGCACGCCGCGTGAGGCGAGCTGGCGGAGTCGCACCGCGGCCGGGCGGTCCACGTAGTCCCAGCGGAATCCGTCGAGAGAGATGAGCAGCACGCGCTGGGCCGGGCGTGGTGTGACGCGCCCCGGCGTGCACGCGGTGAAGGCGGCCGCTCCCACCGCGAGGACGAGCGACGCGAGCATCCGCCGCAGCACCTTGCCGATCATCGACTTGGGGAGCTCGCGCCGGAACTCGACGCGCGCCGGCACCTTGTATGGCGCGAGGCGGTCCTTGCACCAGGCACGCAGCTCGTTCGTCGTCACGGAGCGCCCGATGCGGCGCACCACGAACGCGACCGCCACCTCGCCGCGCGCTTGGTCGGGGAAGCCACGCACGCCGACCTCGAGCACCGCCGGATGCGTGGCGAGCACCTCCTCGATCTCGCGCGGCCACACCTGCATGCCGCCCATCTTGATCAGGTCCTTCTTCCGGTCCACCACGAAGAGGTAGCCGTCCTCGTCGAGATAGCCCAAGTCCGCGGTGCGCAGCCAGCGTGTGCCGTCGGCGTAGGTGTGCAGGATCTCGTCGGTGCCGGGTGGCGGATTGAAGTAGCCACGCATGATCTGCGGACCCCGCAGCATGACCTCGCCGACTTCGCCAGTGGGCATCGGCCGGTCTGGATCGTCCGCGTCGGCGATGCGGACCTCGCAGTCGGGGAGCGGGACGCCCACCGACCCGACCTTCTCGGGCCCGTGGATCGGCCACACGGTGGCCGCGAGCACGGACTCGGTGAGCGCGTACCCCTCGAGGATGCGCGCCCCCGTCACCCGCCGGAACTCACGGTGCGTCTCGGCCATCAGCGGTGCCGCGCCCGAGGCGCAGACCTTCATCGAGCGGAAGTCCACCTTGCCGGCCGCCACTCGCTTGTGCTGCAGCAGGTTCGTGTAGAGCGTCGGCACGCCGCAGAAGACGGACGGCTTCGTGCGCTCGATGGTGCGCACCATGTCGTCCGTGTCGCGCGGATTCGGGATCAGCGCCATCGGGTTGTGCCCGATGAAGCAGGCCGTCTGCACGCCACACGCCACGTAGGAGTGGAAGGCGGGGAGCGGCACGCAGTACACGCCCTCCCACTCCGGCAGGATCGAGGAGAGCCAGGCGCGGAACTGGAGCCCCGTCTGCACGAGCCCGCCGTGATGCACGCGCACCGCCTTCGGCGTTCCGGTGGTGCCGCCGCTCATCAGGAGCAGCGCATCGTCCCCGGGTCCCGAGCGCGTCGCGGCCGGCCGGTGGCCCGCGTGGGCGCTCAGGAGGTCCTGCATCCAGCGGTCACCGGGCTGTGCCGTCGCCCGGTGCCCGAGCCTCTTCTCCATCGCGACGGTGAAGACGAGCCGGAGGAGCGGCGGGAACCACTCCTTGATGGAGGTAAGCACCGCGTGCTCCACCTGCGTCCGCCCCTGCACCGCCTTCAGCGACTCGTGGAACGCCGTGAGGACCACGGCCACGCGCGCGCCCGTGGTCTGCAGCGGCGTCGCGAGCTCGTCGCCGTCGTAGATCGGATTGAGCGGCACGAGGGTCGCCCCGAGCTTCCACGCGGCGAGTTCCACGATGAAGAACTGCGGACAGTTGGGGAGGAGCACCGCCACGCGGTCGCCGCGCGCGACGCCCAGCGAGGCGAGCGCGCCCGCGAACGCGTCGCTGGCGTCCTGCAGCTCGCGCCACGTGACCGTGCGCCCCTTGAAGAGGAGCGCCGGCGCCTCGGGACGTGCGGCGACCGCGTCGTCCACGTAGTCGAGGAGCGTGCGGGCGGGATACGCGCCGAGGGTGCGTGGCACGCCCGCGTCGTAGTGGCGGAACCAGGGATGGTCGGTCATGGCGGGAACGGGGTACATTGGGAATATGCCGTGCGGCCGCCTCCTTCACACTCCGACACCCTCCATGCGCCTGCCGTCCGTTCCCCGAGCGCTCGCCCTCGCGGCGGCCCTTGTCCCCGCGGCGCTGATCGCCCAGGGCTCCCCGATCCCGACATCCGACGCCGCCGTGCAGCGCGCGATGGCCGCGATGCAGGCCCAGCAGGCGTGGACGCTCGAGCAACAGGTCTCCATCTGCGAGATCCCCGCGCCGCCGTTCATGGAGCAGCGGAGGGCCGAGGAGTTCCGGCGCCGCATGATCTCGTTCGGCTACCCCGACACCCGCATCGACACCGAGGGGAACGTGATCGCGTCCATCGGGCGCGGTGACGGGCCCACCGTGATGATCGCCGGCCACCTCGACACCGTCTTCCCCGAGGGCACCGACGTGAAGACGGTGCGCACGGGGAACCGGATCGCGGGTCCCGGCATAGGCGACGACTGCCGTGGGCTGGCGGTGGTGCTCACGCTCGCCAAGGTGCTCAAGGAGGCGAAGCTCGAGCCCAGGGGCACGGTCTACCTCGTGGGCAACGTGGGCGAGGAGGGGCCGGGCAACCTCCGCGGCGTGCGTCACTTGATGACGAAGGAGTTCCCGGGGAAGATCGACTTCTTCATCTCCGTGGACGGCCAGGGGGGCGGCAGCATCACCTCCCGCGCGGTCGGGAGCCACCGCTACACCATCTCGTTCGAGGGGCCGGGTGGACACAGCTACGGCGCGTTCGGCATGGCCAACCCGATGCACGCGATGGGGCGCGCGATCGCCAAGATCGCCGACCTGCAGGTGCCGGGCAGCCCGAAGGTCACCTTCAACGTCGGGATCGTGCGTGGCGGGACGAGCGTGAACACCATCACGCCGCTGGCGCAGATGGACGTGGACATGCGCTCGGAGTCGGCCACGGCGCTGGACGACATCGACCGGCGCATCCGCGCCGCGGTGGACGCGGGCGCGGCCGAGGAACGGGCGCGCTGGCCCAACTCGCGTGCGCCCATCACGGTGAAGTACGACACCATCGGCATCCGCCCGACCGGCGGGCAGGCCGACAACGCGCCGATCGTGCAGACCGCGATGGCCGCGGTGCGCGCGGTGGGCTGGACACCGAGCACGAGTGCCTCGAGCACCGACGCCAACCTCCCGATCTCGATGGGGATCCCCGCCATCACCATCAATGGCGGTGGCACGGGCGGCGGCGCGCACGGCACACAGGAGTACTATGAGGAGACGCCGGACGCCTACAAGGGTCCGCAACTCGCATTGCTCATCATCGCGGCGCTCGCTGGCGTCGCCCGATAGGAGGAGAGATGGATCGTCGTCGTTTCGTTCTCACCGCACTCGGCGCCGGCACCGGCGCCTTGGCGTTCTCGCGCGTGCTCCAGGCGCAGCAGCGTACCGCGCAGGGCGCGCTCCCACCCATGACCGTCTACAAGAGCGCGTCGTGCGGTTGTTGCTCTGAGTGGGTGGCCTATGCGCGCAAGTCCGGGTTCACCGTGAAGACGGTGGACACCGAGGATCTCGCGAGCGTCAAGGCCGAACTGGGGATCCCGCCGCGGCTGCAGTCGTGCCATACGGTGGTGATGGGCCCGTACCTGCTCGAAGGGCACGTGCCCGCCGAGGACGTGCGCAAGATGTTCGCCACCAAGCCGAAGGTGCGTGGACTCGCCGTGCCGGGGATGCCGCTCGGGGCGCCCGGGATGGAGCAGGGCTCGCCGGCGGACTACCAGCGTTACGACGTGGTCGCGTTCACGGCGGCGGGCGCGATGAGCGTCTTCTCCACGCATGGGCCCGCGAAGCGCGGCTGATCACGGGCGGAACGAATCACTGGGGCGGGAGGACTCGAACCTCCAACCACTCGAGTAACAGTCGAGCGCTCTGCCATTGAGCTACACCCCATCGCGCATCCCCCCATGGTACCATTCGAGGTCCCCCCCTCCACCGGAGTCCCCTGATGGCTCGCCCCGTCCGCGCCGTGCTCACTCTCGCCCTCGTCCTCGCCCCCTTCGCGACCTTCGTCGCCTGCGGCGAACCGGAGGCCGGCGCGACGGTGGAGCCGACGGGACACGTACTGAGCGACGCGAAGAGTGGGGTGGCCCTCGACCTCCCGCCCGTGTGGGTGGGCCGCTACCGGATCAGCGACAAGGTGTCGGTTCCTGCGTCGGGGCTCGAGCGCGAGCTCACGCTGCGCTTCGTGCGTGCGGACTCGAGCATCGAGGAGCAGCCCCTCCTCACCATCCGTGTATTCGCGCGCATGGCCTGGGACTCCATCGCCCCCAAGGGTTCCGACGTGCGCTTCGGGATCCGTGTGGCCGAGAACGACACGCACGCGCTCGCCCTTGCCATGGCTGCGGGCAACCCGCTCCCCGTGGGCACGGCGGACGCGCTCGGCTACGACACCCTGATGATCTCGCTCAACCAGCGCCCACTGCGGGCGTGGATGCGGCGCGACTCGATCAGCGCCCCGCCCGGTCCGGGCGCACCAGCAACTTCTTCCCCTTGATCGTGGTGGCCGAGAGCGCAGCGATGACCTCGTCGGCGATCGCCTCGGAGACCTCCACGATCGAATGACGGTCGAAGATCTGGATGGCGCCAATCACGCTGCCGTCCACGCCCATCTCGTTGGCGATCGCGCCGACGATGTCACCCGGGCGGATCTTCAGCTTGCGGCCACCACCCACGTAGAGCTTGGTGACGGCGCCGCCTGAGGCGGCGTGCACCACGCGCCCCGGCTTCGCGGGCTTCGCCGCCTTCCGCTCCGCCCGGTCGGCGGCGCGCTCCCGCGCGGGATGCTTCTCGCGCGCCGGCGCGGCCACGGGGATCTCTTCGGCCTCCGCGTCGGCCTCGGACGCGGCGCCCTGCTTCACCGCTGCCGCCGCGATGTCGAGTACGTCGAACTCCTCGGCCAGCGCGGCGACGATCGCGCGGTAGGGGTCGAGTTCGCCACCCAGGATCACTTCGCGCAGCGCTGCCTGCGCCAGTTCGAGCCGGCGCGCCTTGAGGTCCGCCACCGTCGGCACCGGCACCACCTCGATCTTCTGCCCCGTCACGCGCTCGATGTTCTTGAGCATCCGGTGCTCGCGCGGCTCGGCGAGCGTGATCGCCACCCCGCTCCGCCCGGCGCGCCCGGTGCGGCCGATGCGGTGCACGTAGGCGTCGCCCGCCGACGGCACGTCGTAGTTCACCACGTGCGAGACGTGCTCCACGTCGAGGCCGCGCGCCGCGACGTCCGTGGCGATGAGCAGGTCGGAGGTGTTCGCGCGGAACCTCTTCATCACGCGGTCGCGCTGGTCCTGCGAGAGGCCGCCGTGCAGCGCCTCGGCGCGGTAGCCGCGCGCGTTCAGCGTCTCGGCGAGCTGGTCCACCTCGTTGCGCGTGCGGCAGAACACGATCGCGCTCGTGGGATGCTCCACGTCGAGGATCCGCCCGAGCGCGGACATCTTGTGCGCGCGCGGCACCATGTACGCCACCTGCATCACCTTCGAGGCGCGGCCGGGCTTCACCGCTTCGCGGTCGATCCGGATCACCTCCGGGTCGCGTTGGTGCGTCTTCGCGATGGCCGAGATGCGAGGCGCGAGCGTCGCCGAGAAGAGCGCGACCTGCTTCTCCGCGGGCGTCGCCGCAAGGATCGCCTCGAGGTCCTCGGCGAAGCCCATGTCGAGCATCTCGTCGGCCTCGTCGAGCACCACCGTGCGCACGGCGGCCAAGTGCACCGTCTTGCGGCGGATGTGATCGAGCGCGCGGCCGGGCGTGGCGATCACCACATCCACGCCGCGCTTGAGCGCGCGGATCTGCGTCTCCATCGAGGCGCCACCATAGATCGGGAGCGCCACGGCGCCGAGCCCCTTTCCGTAGCGGTGGATCGCCTCGGCCACCTGCATCGCGAGTTCGCGCGTGGGGACGAGCACCAGCGCGGCGGTGCGCTCGCGGGGCGGGGCTCCCGTGTTCAAGCGGTGCAGCAGCGGCAGCGCGAAGGCGGCGGTCTTGCCGGTACCCGTCGCGGCCTGCGCCAGCACGTCGCGGCCGGCCATGAGCGGCGGGATCGCGGCGAGTTGGATCGGCGTGGGCTCTTCGTAGCCGAGTGCGGCGAGCTCGGAGAGCACGCGCGCGTCGAGGTCGAGCGTGGCGAAGCCGTCTGGGGCTGCGGGATCCTTCGGGCGACTGGGCATCACCGGAAGCTACACCGGGAAGCCCCGGCGCATCCGCGGCCGACACGCCGCACGATCAGCAGGCCGACGGGGAGCGCGGGAGCGCCGCGCGCTCAGCCCGCGCGCTGCAGCTGCGTGAGCTGCCGGTACTCGCGGAACCCGATCATCCGCTGGCTCGCCTCGTCCCAGAGCGTCAGCCGGAGCGTCTTGAGCGCCGTGCGGAGCGTCAGCTCCGGCGCCGCATGGAAGATCGGGTTCTCCTCGTGGGCCCGCTTGAGCCGGTAGTTCGGGATCTTGGGGCCCAAGTGGTGCACGTGGTGCAGGCCGATGTGGCCCGTGAACCAGTTGAGGAGCGCCGGCATGCGGAGGTGCGAGCTGCCGGTGATCGCGGCGGTGGCGTAGTCCCACTCCTTGCCGCGCTCCCAGTACGCTTCCTCGAACTGGTGCTGCACGTAGAAGAGCCAGATACCGCCCGCCGCCGCGAGGTAGTACGAGGGGAAGTAGAGCAGCACCACCGACTTCCAGCCGAACGCGACGATGCCGATGAGCACGAGGCCCACGAGCGCTGCGTTGGTCATCCAGACGTTCCAGAGCTGCTGCTTGCCCGAGGCCACGCTCGGCGTGCGGAAGCGCTGCAGGATCATCATGTGCAGCGGCCCCACGCCGAAGAGCACGAAGGGATGGCGATAGAGGCGGTACTTGAAGCGCCCGAACTTCGAGAGCGCCTGGTACTCCGCCACGGTGAGCGTGCTCACGTCGCCGTAGCCGCGGCGATCGAGGTCGCCCGAGGACGCGTGGTGCAGCGCGTGCTCCCGCCGCCACTGGCTGTAGGGCGTGAAGGTGAGCACGCCCGTCACGAAGCCGATCGCGTCGTTCGCGCGCTGCCAAGGGAGGAAGCTCCCGTGTCCGCAATCGTGCATGATGACGAACGTGCGGATCAGGAGCCCGGCGAGCGGGATGATCAGCAGCGCGGTCGCCCAGGATGCGCGCGACATCAGGTAGTACCCGAGGATCAGGCCACCGACGAGGAGCCCGAGCGTGACGGCCACCTGCCAGAGCGATCGCAACGTGTCGGGTCCGGTGTACCGGCCGATGATCGCGCGCCACTCGGACGCCTCGAACCGGCGGAGCGGGGACGTCTTCTCGGGGGACTGCGCCATGATGGTCGGGTGCGGGTGTGCGGACTGCCGGGCGACGGGCTCGGCCAAGGGATGCGGGGTGCTCAGGCCGGCGGCGTGAGGGCGAGCAGGTCCACCACGAAGACGAGGATGGAGCTCGGCGGGATGCTTCCCTGCTGCACGTCGCCATAGCCCAGCGAGGGTGGGACGATCAGCTGCCGGCGGCCACCGACGCGCATGCCGCGCACACCCTCATCGAAACCGAGGATCAGCGCGCCCGAACCGGTCTTGAAGGGCGCCAGGGTGCCCGCGTCGAACTGCACGCCGTTCCGCAGGTAGCCCACGTAGCGCACGGTGACCGTGGTCCCGGTGTCGTTCGGCACCTGCGCGCCGCCACCGACCGTGATGTCGCGGTACCAGAGCCCGCGGGCCGTCCGGGTGGAGTTGGCGAGGTCCACGCCGAGCGAGTCGGCGAACTGCGTCTTCTCGATGTTCGGTTCGAACGCCGCCGGGCCGCACGAGGCGACCATGAGGACGGCGAGCAGGATGGCGAGCGGGCGGACGGCGTGTGTACGGGACATCGGCTCGTGCTGGAGTGACGGGAAGCGTGTCCCTACAAGATACCCCGTTCCGGGCTCAGAGGTACTTCCGCGGCGGCATGAGCTGGCTGCCGAAGAGGAGCCCCGCCACGAGGGCCAAGGGCGCGCTCACCACGGCCACGAGGGTGTCCACGCCGAGGGCGCAGTCGCGTTCCATGACGAACCCGAGCGCGCGGAACCCCATGCGCCCGGGCACCTGGAGCACGATCCCGGCTATCCGGACGGGCACGCCCGGCCGTCCGGGAGGCGGTCATGGAGGTTCGAGAGCGCCGCGCTGGTGAGGCTCCGAGCGTGACGCCGAGACGCCCGCCACGGGCAGCCGCCGCCCCAGTTCGGTGAGGAAACGGACACGTGCGTCGAACTCGGGGAGTTCGCGCAGGGCGTCGGTGGGAGCAGCGATGGGCGCGTCGCTCGCGTCCCTCACGTCCCCGGCTTGAGCCACCTTTCGAAGAACGCCCAGACGCGGTTCCACGAGTCGATCTGTTCCGGCGAATCGTCGCGCAGCAGCGTCTCGCGGTTCACGCGCCGGCTGAACGTGTGCCCCACGCTCACCGGTCCCGGAGTCGGGTTCACGTACACCTTCGTCTCGGCGAGCCCCGACTTCCGCGCCACGAGCGCGTCGATGAAGGGCTGCTGCTCCACGAAGTCGGCGTCCTCGTCATTCGTCGCGACGTGCACGAGGAGCGGACGGAGCAGGCTGTCCACGTGGTAGTAGGGCGAGCGCTTGAGGTACTCCTCGCGCTGCTCAAACGGCAGGCCCCGGATCCCCGACTGC
>JAOUHR010000268.1 GCA_029884515.1 Gemmatimonadota bacterium | reverse complement strand
CCTCTTCCCCGTGCGCAGGTCCACGCACACGAGGCTCTCGCCGTACAGGTTGTTCCCGGGCCGGTGACCGCCGTAGTAGTCGCCGGTGGGCGACTCGACGGGGAGATAGACGAGCCCGAGTTCCTCGTCCACGGTGATCTGCGTCCACACCCCGGTGTTCCCCGCCACCTCGGCGGTGCCGGGAGCCCAGCTCTCGTAGCCCGCCTCGCCCCGCTGCGGGATGGTGTGGAAGATCCAGAGGCGCTTGCCGGTGCGCACGTCGTAGCCGCGGATGTACCCCTTGTTGTTGCGCGCGCTCCTGGGGCTGCCACCCTCGCGGAAGGCGGCGCCGATGATCACCACGTCGCGTGCGACCACGGGCGCGCCCTGGAACCCGATCTCCCCGGTGATGAGGTCGGGGGCGATCACCTGGTCGATCTCGCGCTTGAGGTCCACGACGCCTTCGGTGCCGAAGCCGCGCACCACGGCGCCCGTGCGCGCGTCGAGCGCGATGAGCCGGTAGCCCGGCGTGACGTAGAGGATCCGCGCCTCCTTGCCGTCGGTCCAGTACGAGAGTCCGCGGCCGGAGAGCGGACGCGGCGCCGCCTCGCCCCGCGCCCCCTCGTTCTCGCTGTGCATCCAGAGGAGCTCGCCATTCGTGGCGTCGAGCGCGACCACGGCGCGGCGCGTGCCGCCGGTGGCGTAGAGCACGCCGCCCACCATCAACGGTGTCCCCTCGAGCTTGAACTCCGGGCGCGGCCCGAGCGCGTCGGTCCTGAACCGCCAGGCGACCTCGAGGGTGTTGAAGTTCGCGGCGGTGACCTGGTCGAGCGGCGAGTAGCGCGACCCCCGCACGTCGCCGGTGTAGCTCGGCCACTCGCCCCCCGCGGTGGAGAGGACTCGCGGCGGGGCCGCGGCGGCGCGCTGGCCGCGGGCGGCGGCGGGAAGCGCCAGCACGGCGGCCGCCGCGGCGACCGCGAGTGCGCAGGCGCCGAATCGACCTCTCACGGAAGCGGCCCTCACTTCGCGGTGGACTTCGGGGCCTTGGCCTTCCGTGCCGCGACCATCTGGTCGAACTCGTCCTGCTCGAGATAGGTGAAGTCGATCCAGTTGTGCGCCATCTCATCCACCGTGCGGTCGCCCCACCCGACCCACTGGCGCGGGTCGGGGTTGTTGGGGTTGGACGCCGAGTTGTCGTGCCAGGCCGTGAAGACGAGCGTGGTGCCCTTGGGGAGGAGGGGCGCGTAGTCGGTGTCGTAGACGTAGTTGATGTGCCACTGCCACCGGAAGTCGCTCACCTGGCTGATGAGCTCCTTGCGCCCGTCGGGATAGATGGCCTCGAGCGACATCGCCTTGCCCCGCATGTGCATGTGCGGCTGGAAGTTCTCGAGGCGGGCCGGCGCCTGCAGCACGAAGAAGTTCTGTGTCACCGTCTTCTCGCCCGGCGGGATGTCGAGGTTCGCGCCACGCGTGAGGTCGAGGAACTGCAGGGCGGTGCGATGCTTCGGGACGTATCCCCTGGGATAGAAGTAGACCGCCATCTCGACCTGTGAGTCCTCGACCTCCTGCCCGATGGCGTGCATGTGCACCTCCCACCGGATGCGGGAGCCGGGGAGCATCAGCTTGCCGGCGTCGTCGGGGAAGATCTGGGCCGTCTTGCCGACCGCCCATTCCATGAAGAGTCCGCCGCTGGTCTGGTGGTCGTGCGCGGTGCTCGCGAGGCCGGTGACGCCCTGCTCCTCCTGCAACAGGTAGGCGAGGACGTGGTGGACGATCTTCCGGTCGCCGACACGCACCGGCTTCACCTCGATCGCGCGCACCCAGCGCGCCTCGGTGACGCCGGTCTCGACCACGGGGCGGAACCACTTGTCCTGCGTGTGCGCGGCGAGGGTGTAGGGCGTCGAGCGGATCACGAGGTCGGGTGCGCCCATCTCGTCGGAGAGCCGCCAGCGGTTCGGATCGGGGAGCTTGAGCGGCGGCGGCATGTCAGCCGGGTCGCCCATCGGCATCCCGTCATCGAGCCAGTGGAGCAGCGTGGCCAGCTGCGCATCGCTCAGGCTGCGGTCGTTCTTGAAGTGCTGGATCCCCACGGTGCGGTCGATGTGCCAGGGGGGCATCGAGCGCTCCGACACGCGTTCCCGGATCTCGGCCGCGTACTCCTTCACGTCGGCGTAGGTGAGCAGCGGCATCGGGGCGATCGAGCCCGGCGAGTGGCACTCCTGGCACTTCTGCTGGAGGATGGGCGCGACGTCGCGCGTGAAGGTGACGCGCTCCGCGCCGGTGCGCGGACCGCCGGCCGCCTGTTGCGCGGTGAGGGCCGGCACGAAGGCGGCGGCCGCCGCGATCGCGAGTGGGATCAGGCGCAGGGTCATCGGGCACCTCTGGGGGATGGGCAGGGTCGTCGGGGTGCGCGTCATGGCGTGACCGTCACGCGCACGAACCCGTTGGTCCAGCAGCATTGCGAGTGTCCGGCGCTCGCGACCGGGGAGTCATTGGCCCGCACGCGGACGATGTAGTCGCCCGGAGTGCTGAAGGTGGCGGTGGTGGTCGCCGTGCCACCCGCGGGCGCGAGTCGCGCGGTCGGCTTGCCGAAGGTCACGTCACCCGGGCCCTGGTGCTTGAACCAGGTGAGGTCCACGTTGCCGCCGGCGCGCGCCGCACCCGAGGCGGCGGTCGAGGTCTTGGCGTCGTCCGTCACCACCACGGTGAGGGTGAGCGGCACGCCGACGGCGACGCGTCGCGGCCCCACGGTGACGCCTCCCGGTCCCTGCCCCTTCGGCTCGTTCGCGCCGAAGGAGAGCGTGGGCGGCGTGTTGCTCGCGCTGGCCTCGCCCTCGAGCGCGTCGATCTGCCAGTCGGGCTTGAGCGAGCCGGGGACCGAGGTGGTGGTGCCGCGGAAGGTGATCGTCCAGGTGAGCTCCTGCTTCCCGAAGTCGGCCGGCACCCGCACCGCGAAGACGCCCCAGTGCCGGTTCGGGTAGAAGGTGCTCGGCTGGCCGCGGTCGTCCGCGCCTGCGGCAATCCGATTGTTCGCGCCGACCGGGACCTCGACGACCTCTTCCGTGTTCCGGTTGTAGTAGCCGAACGAGAGACTGAAGCTGCCGTCAGGATTCCTGTACCAGCCCTCGAAGACGGGGGTGATCGTCAGTCCGCGCGGTCCGGCCGGCGCGAGCGAGCGCTGGGCGTGCGTCGTGGCAGGGATCGAGAAGGCGACGGAGGCGAACAGGGCGCAGCGCAACCATCGGTGCGGACTCAGGAGGCCTCCGGGAGGTGTGGACTCGATGGGCCGTAATTACGACCCCGATCGGGGGGAGGCGCAAGCGAACCGGGGCGCCGCGGCCAGCGCGAGCAGATGCCGGGCGTGTCGAAGAAGTCGGTGACGTGGCCGAGGAGGCCGGGGCCCGGCAGGGTGAGTTGGACTCGGGCGGGGGCGTCGGCGAGTGGGTCATCCCGGATCCCGGGGTTCGGGTCGGGGACGTGGTCTTCACTTCTCGTCGTCGGACCGCCCCCGTCCGCCGATCCAGCCCCGGCGCCAGAAGTACCCGACCATCCCGCCGGCGACGATGACCATCGCGGCGATCACCACCGGGTAGGCGTTCTGCCGGCGCAGTTCCGGCATGTACTCGAAGTTCATCCCGTAGATCCCCGCGATGAACGTGAGCGGGATGAAGATGCTGGCCACGATCGTCAGCACCTTCATGACCTCGTTGGTCCGCTGGCTGACCGCCGACAGGTGGATGTCCATCAGGCTCACCGTCATCTCCCGGCACGAATCGATCAACTCCACGATCTGGGCGATGTGATCCTGCGTGTCGCGCAGGTACGATCTCACCTCGTCGGTGACGAACGGCGTCTGGTCCCGGATCAGGCTCGTGATCGCCTCCCGTTGCGGCCATCCCACCCGCCGCAGGATCACGAGCTGTCGACGGATGGTGTGGAGCCGAGCGAGCGCCGCGGGACTATCGCGCTGGGCGATCTCGTCCTCGAGATCCTCCAGCCCGTGGGAGAGGCTCTCGGCGGGAGGGTAGTAGCGATCGATGATCGTGTCGATCAGGGCGTAGGCCAGGTAGTCGGCGCCGAGGGTCCGGATGGGCCCGATCCCGGACCGGAGCCGCTCTCGCACCGG
>JAOUHR010000008.1 GCA_029884515.1 Gemmatimonadota bacterium | reverse complement strand
AGCGTCGGGATCCGCTGCGTCATGGAGCCCGTGCCCCAGTGTTCGAGGACGGCGCCCGTGCGCAGCCAGAGCGGATACGCGGCGTCGGGCGACTCGGCGGGCGGCTCCTGTGGCCGCAGCCAGATCCAGGCCCGGTGGTCCGGGTGGCCGTAGAAGTCGAAGGCGCCGCGCGATGCCTCGGCGGCCGGGTCGTGCTCCGGATTGTAGCGCCACCGCGTCTCGCGGCCGGCGACGTACGGCCAGAGGACGCCCGGGCGCTCCTTCAGGACCGCGTACGGCGCCAGCGAGCTCCCCGGGTCGTCGTGGAAGCGGCGGTACTCCTCCCAGATCCGCTCGACGTGCGTCTGGCGCGACCACGGGAAGAGCGCCTCGAACCCCATGCGGCGCCCGACCTCGATCATCTGCCAGGCGTCACTCATGGCGTCGCCAGGGGGCGCCACCAGCTGGTCGAAGTGCTGCGTGCGCCGCTCGACGTTCGCGAAGATCCCCTCGCGCTCGAACCACATCGCCGCGGGGAGCACGACGTCCGCGAGGTCCGTCGTCGGCGTCGGATAGGCCTCCGAGACCACGAGGAAGACGCCCGCCTTGGCTGCGGCCCGGCGATACCGGTCGAGGTTCGGCAGGCTGACCATCGGGTTGGTCGCCTGGATCCAGAGGAAGCGGATCCGGCCCGACTCGAGTGCGCGCAGCAGCGGGAGGGTCCGGTCGGTCGGCTTCGCGTCGAGCCGTTCCACCGGCACGCCCCAGATGTCGGCCGCGCGCCGCCGATCCTCCGCATTCTCGACCACCCCGCGCGGCAGCGTCTCGGTCAGGCTCCCCGCGTCGTGGACCGCCGCGCCGCCACTCGGCTGCCCGGTGAGCGCCAGCGCGCCGTTCCCGGGCGTCGCGATCTTCCCCACCAGCAGGTGGATGTTGTACAGCAGGTTGTTCATCCAGGTGCCGCGCGCATGCTGGTTCACGTTGGCGCCCCAGACGGACATCACCTTCTTGGTGCGGTCACCGTAGAGTGAGGCCAGCCATCGGATGCTCCCGGCGGACAGGCCGGAGCGCTGCTCCGCGCGTTCGGGCGTGTAGTCATCCAGGAACCTCGCGTACGCATCCCACGTCACGGCGGTGGGGTCGTCAATGACGGGAGCGTCGCCGGCGAGCCCGTAGCCGATCCCCGTCCTCCCCTTCCGGAATGCCACGTGCGCATCGACGAACGCGCGGTCGACCCACCGCCGCGCGACGATCTCCTGGCAGATGGCGTTCGCGATGGCCGCTGCCGAGTGCGGCGCGTGGAGCAGCGACCGATCGGAGGCGTAGCTGGTGCGCGTCGTCCGCGTCGCCAGGTCGATGACGCGCACCGCGGGGTCGGCTCGCCGGCGGGCGAGCATGCGCGAGAAGAGCACCGGGTCCGTTTCCGCGAGGTTCACGTCCCAGAGCACGAAGATGTCGGCGTGCTCGATGTCCTCATAGCAGCCGGCGGCGCCGTCGAGCCCGAAGGTGGTCTGGAGGCCGGCCATCGCGCTGGCCGCGTAGAGGCGCGAGCTCGTCTCCACGTTGTTCGTGCCGAGCGCCCCCTTGAAGAGCCGGGACGCGACATAGGCGTCCGCGATCGACCACTGCGCGGAGCCGTAGAGGGCGACGCTGTCCTTGCCGTGCTGCGTGACCGTCTCCCGGAGCCGGCGCGCGACGAGGTCGAGCGCCTCGCCGATGGGTGCCGGCTCGAGGGCCTGGTCGCGGCGGATGCGCGCACGCGTGATCCGGTCCGGTCCGTAGAGCGCCTGGATGGAGTAGTAGCCTTTTGCGCAAGCGAGTCCGCTGCCCACCGGCGAGTCCGGGTCGCCCTTGACCGCCACCGCGCGCCCGCGTTCGATCGCGACGAGCAGTCCGCATCCCACGCCGCAGAAGCGGCAGGGTGTCTTGCGCCACGTGGGCTCCAGCGCGTCCCGTCCGCTGTCAGCGCCGAGGTCGTTGCCGGCGAGGAGCGTCCCGTTCGGCGTGACGGCGGAACCGGCCGTGATCGCCGATGCCGCCGCCATGCCGTGCAGGAACGTTCGCCGATCGACAGATCGCATCATTCCTCGGGCGTGGGTGGTGTGGTCTGTCGCGACGCGACGCGGGGGTCCGGCCGCCGTTGCGCGGGCCGTGCCCCCTAGTTAGTCTCGGCGGCACAGAGCCGTAGTCCCGAAAAACCGGAAGCATTGTGGCAGTTCTCCCGGAGGGCGTCTAGGGGGTCTCCCTACGAACCCCGGTACAGCTGGACATCCTGTTGTCTTCCGCGCGGCTCCCTCCCGAGACAGCGGCCGGCGGTACCGAGATTCGCGAGAAAGTTCAAGCAGACGCCCGACACAGGCGCAGGGAAAGCCCGACTGTTCCGCGTTGTCCCGTTTCTTAAGTAGTACGTGCAGCCTGAGACAGGTTGCGGAAGGCGCTGCAGCAGGTCATGAGTGAAAGCAGGATTCTACCCTCGCCCCAGGGGCACCATGCGCACCGCGAATCTCCGTTCCCTCCTGCTCGTCGCCGCGGCGTACGCGCTGACGGTCTCCTTCGCCGGCTGCGACAGCGCGACCAAGATCGTCTACCGCGACCGGGCGCCGTTCAACCCGCCGCCGGACGCCGCGTCCGGATTCCTCGGCTACTACGACGCGTCCGTCAAGCAGACGACCTGCGGCAACTGCCACTCGAGCTATCAGGCGAAGTGGAAGACCACGAAGCATGCCGGCGCGTATGCGTCGCTGGTCGCGAACCCCGGCGCGCAGGCGTCCTGCTACGGCTGCCACACCGTGAATGGGAACGGGAACGCCGCGAGCGGGACCACGGTCGCATATGCCAAGGTCGCGGACTCGGCGTACTTCGACGTGCAGTGCGAGAGCTGCCACGGCGCGGGTCTGACACACGTGGAAGGCGTGGGGCAGGGCACGGTGGTCCGGCCGCTCGCGAAGCTCGCAGCCGGAGGCGCTGGAACCTGCGCCGACTGCCACACCGGGAGCCATAACCCGTTCGCGGAGGAGTGGGCCCAGTCCGGACACGCGATCGTGAATGCGAGCCGCGCCGGGAACGCCTCGTGCAAGAGTTGCCATGACGGCCGCGGGGCGCTCGCGGCTTGGGGCGTCGAGGCCAACTATCAGGAGCGGGACGTCGCGACGGCCTACCAGCCAACGACCTGCGCCGTCTGCCACAACCCGCACGGATCCTCGAACGAGCATCAGCTCCGCTTCGCGGTCTCGACACAGGATCCAGAACAGAATCTCTGCATGAAGTGCCACCTGCGGCGCTATGAGCCCGAGCTCACGGGGTACGGCACCGCGTCGCCGCATGCTCCGCAGGGCGCGATGCTCCTCGGGTTCGCCGGCTGGCGGCCACCCGGCTTCGTGTATGACACGGCGCGCATCTTCGGTTCGCACGCCACGACGGCGAACCCGAAGCTCTGCGCCGGCTGCCACGTGGGGCGGTTCACGGTGAACGACCCACTCACTGGCTCATTCACCTTCCAGGCCACGGGTCACCTCTTCCGGCCGATCCCGTGCCTCGACCCGACCGGCAAGCCGACGGCGGACAAGACCTGCGCGTACACGTCGACGGCCAGGTCGTGGCAGACGTGCGCGGCGTCGGGATGCCACGCGTCAGCAGCGGTGGCGGCGAACGCCTTCGGCACGGTGCGGGCACGCATGAAGTTCTATGCCGACCAGCTCTGGATCGACACGAACGGCAGCGGGTCGATGCAGGCGTCGCCGACCGACGCGGGGCTGCTCCCGCTGGTGCGTTCGACCCAGCCCACGGAATGGAGTGGCACCGACAATCGTGTCTCTCCCGCCGAGGGAGCGGAGTTCAACGCGCGGCTGTGCGGCGAGTTCGGACAGGGGAACAGCGACAACTCGAAGGGGATCCACAATCCGTTCCTGTGCGAGTCGTTGCTCATCGCGACGATCAACTATATTCAAAGCTTCTATGGCGTCTCGGTGCCGCTGCGCGACGGGCAGCCGGCCGTGCTGGCCGGCCCCATCGGAGGAGAGTTCAATCGCTCGATGCACGTCTCGCGCACGCCGCCGGGCAAGTGATCCGTACCCGACGTCGCATGTGACCGGTGCGCGAGTGAGCGCCGTCGCCCGAGTGATCCCGCGGGCGGCGGCGCTCACTCTTGTGGAGGACCGTTAGTGGAGCCCGTCATCCCCGCTGCGCGCCGCGGCCGGCCGGCCTCGCGCCTGCGAGGCGCACGCTGGATCGCCGCCGCGACCTTCGTGCTGGTCGCGGGCGCGGCCGGCGCAGCGCGTGTGGAGCCGCCGGTGGCGAGCCAGGCCGCAGTGCCGGCGCCGGGCGCGGCGGACTCGTTCCCGCATGCCCGGCATACATCAGTGGCCTGTCTCACCTGTCATGCGACGGGCTCCGGCCACGGACGGCTCACGTTCGAGCCCCCGCGCGGCTGCGCGATCTGTCATCACCAGGCGCCCGCGCCGGACAAGTGTGGCAGCTGCCACCGGCCGGCGGACTACGGGACGCCGAAGCAGGAGACCGTGACGATCACGGTGCCGGGACAGGCGCCGCGGCCGCGGACCGTGGCGTTCCTGCACGAGAAGCACGTGAGCAGCTCCTGCGTGGAGTGCCATACCACGCCCGTGACGCTCGCCCCGGCGACGGAGGTGGTCACGTGCCAGGCCTGCCACACCGAACACCATGCGAAGGCCGCCGACTGCTCGTCGTGCCACCAGCTCGCCGATCCCAAGGTCGCCCACCCGTTGCCGGACGTGACGCACCAGCGGTGTGACGCCTGCCACACGGCGACGACCGTCGCGAAGCTCACTCCCACTCGCGCGCTGTGCGCCACCTGCCACGCGGCGAAGGCCAAGGACCACCACGACGCGCGGGAATGCACGGTGTGTCATCTCCTCGCTGATCCCGCCGCGTACCGGGCGAAGCTCCTCACGCCGCAGCCGCGATGATGCGACGCCCACCAGCGCCTGGCCCGACGTCGCGACGGCTGGCCTCCGTCGGAGGGCGTGGCCGGTGCGTGGCGTTCGCCCTGCTGCTGGCGTGCGCCGTCGTCCCGGCAGTGGTCGGCGGCCAGAACTACCGGGTACGCCTCGACACGCGTGCCCAGGGGGTCTCCCTCCGCGCGCTCGTGACCGACAGCATCGATGCCTCGCTCGTGGTGACGGCGGCCAACGGCGGCCTCGAGACGCCCGACGGCCATGCCGTGCGATGCGGAGCGACCGCGTTCTGCTACTACACACGCCCCGGCGCGGTCCTGCGCGGGGTGCCGATGACCACCTCGGCGAGCGTCGTCGTCTGGGGCCTGGGCACGCCGGGGCTCGCCTTCCGCGCGACCGGACGCCTGATGGCCGACCTCGGCAGCGACCTCGTGTGGCCAGGGACCGATCCGTCGGCGCAGCTCATCGAGGGCTACCTCGAGTACGAGCGCGCCGCGATCATCGCGCGCGCGGGGCGCCAGCTCATCGCGTCCCGACTGGAGCCGATGGGGTTCGATGGCGGCTGGCTCCGCTACCGCTGGAACCGCGCGGCGCTCGAGGTGACCGGATACGGCGGCTGGGGCCTGGGGCAGGCGAGCGCGCTGGTCGCGACGAGCCCGGCGCTCAATCCGCTCGACGAGTGGCGCCCGCGCGACCGGCAGCTGGTCGCCGGCGCCGAGGCGGCGTGGCTCTACAAGGACAACGTGGACCTTCGCGCCGAGTACCGTCGCGAGATCGACCCGCAGGACCACTACTTCGTGTCGGAGCGGACGGCGATCTCGATGGGCGCGCGGGCCGCGGATTTCCGCGTGAGCGGCGGACTGGACTACAACATGGCCGAGGCCCGTCTGGGCAGCGGCGACCTCACGGTGACCTACATGCGCCGGAAGGTCTCCCTGTCGGGCGGCGTGCGCCGGTATCGTCCGTACTTCAGTCTCTGGACGCTCTGGGGTGCCTTCAGCCCCGTGCCTTACAACGCCGTGAACGCCTCCGTACAGGCGCGGCCCACCGAGTGGCTGACGGTGAACGCGCGCGGCGAACGGTACCGCTATGCGGACGCGGAGGTCTCCACCGCCCTCGTCCCCGACCTGCAGGACCGCGGATGGCGCGCCAGCGCCGGCGTGACGGCGACCGTCGATCCGCGCTGGACGCTCAGCGGGACGTACAGCCTCGAGCGAGGCCCCGGAGCCTCGGGTCGCTTCGCTGACGGGGCCGTGACGTTCGCGCCATCGGAGCGCATCGCGTTCGACCTCTACGGCGGCACGATGGCCCGTCCGCTCGAGCTGCGCTACTACGACGCCACCAGCCGGTGGGTCGGCGGCCGCGGGGAGTGGACGTTCCACGCGCAGCGGCGCGTCTGGGCCGACGTCGCGTTCGTCAACGACGACCGCGAGCGGCCCGACGCCGGCGCATCCTCGCTGTCGCAGGTGCGTCTCCGGGGAGGATTGAGCCTCGTGTTCGGCTCCGGCGCCGACCGGTCACCGCTGCCGAAGGCGCGGAGGACGCTGCCATGAGACTTCGTGCGCTCGGTGGTCTCACCCTGGGGCTCGGCGCGCTCGTCGCGGGTGTCCTGCTCGCCGCCCCGCTGGCCAGCCGGACGGCGGATCCGCCGTTCCCGCACGAGAAGCACGCGAAGGTCTTCCCGGTCTGCGTTGCCTGTCACCGGGGCGTCGTCGAGACGGGGGTGTCGCTCTGGCCCTCGCCAGAGGGCTGTGCCACCTGCCATGACGGCACGGTGCAGAAGCGGGTCGACTGGCAGCCGCGCGTGGGCCCGCGCGCCAGCAACCTGCGCTTCACGCACGACGCGCACAGCCTCTCTGCCGCGGCCAAGAACCCGGCCGACAGCGCGCTCATCCGGGACTGCTCGGCCTGTCACATCGAAGGGTCCGCACCCCGCATGGCCGTGCAGCATGCGGTCGTCGCGCAGTGCATGTCCTGTCACGGGCTCAAGGCCACGCACATCGACAACCCCGGTGACGTCTGCTCCACCTGTCACCTGCGGCTCACCGAGGCGCGTGCCCTCACCACCGCCGACATCAAGGCCTTTCCCAAGCCGGCTTCTCACGACGCGCCGGGCTTCGTGCTCGGCGGTCACGGGAAGGCCGCCGAGCAGGACGGCGATGGGGGGCAGCCGGCCCCGGTCGCGGCGAGCTGCGCCACGTGCCATGCGCGGAACTTCTGTCTCGCCTGCCACGTGAACGCCCCCGAGGTCGCGGCGATCGGTGCGCTCGGGCTCGACGACCGTTCGCCGGCCTACGCGACCACGCAGCCCGTGCCGGCGTCACACGCCGCCGCCGGATTCCTCCGCGGCCACGGTCGCCAGGCGCAGCGCTCCGACGCGACCTGCGCGACCTGCCACGCGCGCGCGAGCTGCACCACCTGTCACGTGGGCGGCCCCCCCCGCGCCGCGGCGGCGCTCCCCGAGGCAGGCCCCGGACGCGCAGTCGGCGCGCGGCTCGTGCGCAAGCCGCCGCTGAGCCACACGACGGAGTTCCGGGAGCGGCACGGGCTGGACGCGAATGCGCGGCCGCGGTCCTGTGAGACCTGCCACCTGCGCGAGACCTGCCTGCAGTGCCATCGCCCGGAGGGCGGGTCAGAGTCGCAGTATCACGCCACCGGCTTCCTCACACGGCATCCGAGTCCCGCGTACAGCCGTGAGGCCAACTGCAGCGATTGCCACAACCCGGCGCAGTTCTGTCAGAGCTGTCACCAGCAGGCCGGGCTCGTCGCGACGGCACGCCTCGGCCGCGTGGGCTACCACGACGCGTTCCGCGGATTCAGCCTCGGGCATGGCCAGGCGGCGCGGCAGAGCCTCGAGACGTGCGCGTCGTGCCACGCGGAACGCGACTGCACCACCTGTCATTCGGCCGTGGGCGGCGGATACCGGTTCAACCCCCACGGGCCGGGCTTCAACGCGTCCAGGGCGCTGGCGAAGAACCCCTCGGTGTGCATCGCGTGCCACGGGCGCGCGATCCCGGGCGTGCCGTAGCCGAAGGGTCGATCACGGCGGGGCCACGACAGCGCGGGATTCAGGGCGCGCGGTCCGTGCCGGAGGTCGGGGCGCGACAGGGCCCTCTGGCGCCGGCACGGCCCACCGGACATTATCTCGCTGGTCACCTCTCCACCCTCTGCCGGGAGGCCGTCGGTGTCGCACCGGAACGTCTTCGCCGTCGCGCTGTTGAGCCTCATCGCCGCGCCGGACACTGCGGCGCAATCGTTGCACGTCCCCGATTCGCTCCCTCCCGGCGTGACCGCGGGCATGGTGCGCCTCGGCCGCGAGATCTTCCGCGGCAAGGGCAACTGCCACAACTGCCATGGTCCCGAGGCGCGCGGCCTGCTGGGGCCGGACCTGACGGACGCTGAATGGTGGGACGCGAAGGGGACGTACCTGGCCATCCTGCAATTGGTGAACTACGGGGTGCCCATCGAGCAATCCGCCCGTGGGGTGGCGATGCCGCCGCGCGGCGGATCGGCGATCGACGACCATGACACACAGGCGGTGGCCGCGTACGTATGGCGATTGAGCCATCCGGACGATTCGCTGCAGGTGCCCGTGACCGCCGCACTGATCGCGCGCGGGCGCGAGGTCTTCCTGGGGCCCGGCGGTTGTCACCGATGCCATGGGCCCGAGGCGAAGGGCGACGTGGGCCCCAACCTCACGGACGCCGAGTGGCTGCACACGAAGGGGAGCTACCTCTCGATCGTGGGCACGGTGTTGAGTGGTGTGCCGGCCTTCCGGTCGCGCGTCCGGATCGAGATGCCACCGCGTGGCGGCGCGCGGCTCACCGACGCCGAGGTGTACGCCGTCGCGGCTTACGTCTGGTCGCTGGGCCGCAAGCGGAACCGCGAGTAGGGCGCGCTCAGGGCACGTCGCCGGTCGGTGGCCGGTACTGCAATCCATTCATCACCTCGCCGCCGGTGCCGCCAGCCGGGCTGTGGCACTGCAGGTAGCACCGGCGCTCCCGAGTCGCCGTGTTGAACCACCACTCGGGGCGCGGGCGCCCGCCGATGCCGCGGACATTGGGATGGAAGTTCACCATGCGCGTCGGGGTGCCGCCGGGCGGCGTGGTGAAGACGACGCCGTCGATGTTGTACTGCGTGGTCGTCGTCTCCTGGTTCGAGTGGACGTTGTAGTGGCAGCTCGCGCACACCGCTCCCGACTTGTCGATGCGGTCCTCGAGGTGCACCCAGTGCAAGTTGTCCTTGCCGTTGATCTGGTCGTCGAAGTTCGTCGACGCACCGGAGTTCGAGCCGAGCAGGACGTTCGCGCTGTGGCAGCGGAAGCAGAGCGCGAAGTTGGCCGCCGAGAAGGACGTGGCGCCTGGCGCCCGCCGATAGTTGGCGCGGAGCAACGGCGCGTTGGTCGATCCGTGCGGACCTGACGGGCTGGTCGGCCCTCCGACCACACGACCGGTGGTCGTGGCGAAGGCATCGCTGTTGTGGCAGTCGGTGCAGCGGATCATCGCGTTGACGCTCAGGCCGTTCGGCGTGAGTTGCGCGTTCAGGTTCGCCGAGAGATTGCGGCCGCGGGCCGCCACCGGATGATAGGCACTGTTGGTCGGCTGCAACTCGGTGCGCTTGTTGCGGGGCGTCAGTCCACTGGGCAGCGTGGCCGGCAGGGCCGTCGCGTAGCTGTCGCCATGGCACCGGAAGCAGACCGCGTACTGCTCGGAGAGTCCCGCGGCGGAGGAGTCGTTGCGCACGCTGGGGATCACCGCACCGCTGATGCTGATGCCGCGCATCCCCTCCAGCTTGTTCGCGGCCGTCGCGCGATGCGGATTGTGGCAATCGACGCATTCCACGTGCTGCGCGTCGGTGAACCGGCCGTCCGGCGCGGCATTCCCGGGCTGGAGCAGCACGTTCTCGGGAAGGCCCGCGGGCGGCGTCGTGATGAAGACCGGGCGATGCCGTCCGGCGGTCGCGGCGCTCGCCACGTCGTGCCGGCTGCTCTTCGCGAACTCGCCCTGGATGTTCCGTGCCGGCCCCGCGGCCTGGTGACACTGGAAGCAGGTCTGCTCGATGGTCGATACGCCGCCGGTGGCGCCAGCCCTGAGCAGGCGCTCGGCGCCCGTCGGTGCGTGCGGCGTATGGCAGGCGAAGCAGGAGTGCGCACTCACCGCGGTCGCCACGCCACCGATCGTCACGGTGGCGCTCGAGGCCTCATGCGAGCTCCCCTCCCATCCCGGCTTCGTGTGGCACGTCAGGCACAGGGACCCTGTGCGGCCGCGCGGGTCGCGGCGCAGGAACTTCGGCAACGCATCCGTGTGCGGGTCGTGGCAGGTGGTGCATTGCAAGGTGTTGCGGAGCCCGGGCGTGGCGCCCTCGTAGAGGGGGACGGCCGAACCGACCAGCGACGTGGGGTCGGCGAGTTCGCCGTCGGCGGCCCGGACGGCGTCGTCGTACGCGAACGAGATGGGGTGGTGGTTGAGCAGGTTCGTGCCGATGCGCGTCGTGCCGGCGGGCATCGTGCCATCACCGGCCGTGCCGGTCATCGCGATCGCTCCCGCGGCGCTGCCGTTCGGCGTGTTGGTCACCGCCCCGAGCGCGATCGAGCCGTCGTGGCACGAGAGGCAGAGCTTCGAGTATCCGTTCGGCTGCCCCGTGCCCCCCTGGAGCGAGGGACTCGTGTAGGGCGTGTACACCTGCCCCGAGAAGTCGCGATTCCACAGTGGCGCATCGGTCCGGCCGCCATGGGGCGTGTGACAGAAGACGCAGATCTCGGTCTCCGTCACCGCGCGCACCGTGTTGGGGGACGACGCGGACAGGTTGTGCCTGGTGTTACGGATCCCGGTCTGCGCGTCGAGGTGGTGGGGAAGGGCGATCCCCGCCGCGAGGAGCGGCAGCGCCAGCAGGGACCGGAACGCGCGGCCCCGTCGCGTCATCGGTCCTCCGTCACGTACTGCAGCACCTGGATGCGGCCGTTGTGCGAGTCACCCACGTACACGCGGTCCTGGCGATCGATCGCGATCCCGGTCGCCAGCCAGAACTCGCCCGGTCCCCGTCCGGCCGAGCCGAACGAAAGGAGCGTCCGGCCCTCGGGATCGAAGAGGTTCACGACGTCGTACAGACCCTCGACGACGTACACATGCCCTTCGGAATCGAGCGCGATCCCCTTGGGACGCGCGAGGTCGCCGACCGCATCACCGTGGCGACCGAACTGCCGCAGGAAGACCCCGTCCGGGGAGAACACCTGCACGCGGAAGTTCAGCGCATCGGTGACGTACAGCGTGCCGTCGGGTGCGACCACGACATTCGTCGGGAAGTTGAACTCGCCTGCCCCCGCTCCGCGGTGGCCGAAGGCGCGGCGTTCCACGCCGTCGCGATCGAAGGCGACGAGCCGATGCCCCTGCGTGTCGACCACCCAGAGCAGGCCGCGTGCCGCGTCGAACGCGAGGCCGGTCGGACGGATCAGCCCGGCGCGGATGCGCCGGCGTTCCCGGCCGTCGGGGCGAAATACGATGACCACCCCGAGTTCGCTGTCGGACACGTACAGGTCGCCCCGCGCCCCGACGGCGACGCCGATCGGCGACCGGAAGGCGGGGCGCTCCGAAGCGATGATGAACTGGTACTCCCCGCGCGCCGGGTCGAAGCGGTGGACGCCGCCGGCCACGACATCGGCCACGAAGATGCGCCCGAGCGAATCCACCGCGATCCCGTATGGCTGGCGGACGCGTGGCGCCACCGCCCCGGTGAAGACATTCATCAGGCGCCGGAGGATGGACGGCCGGACCCCGACGTCGGATGGTGTGGAGATGCTCGCGAGATACCGGATCCGCGCCCGGCCCGGCGGCGCGGGCCAGCTCAGCGACGGATGGTCGAGTGTGGGTTCGAACCGGACTCCCGCGGGGTGGGAGGTGCAACTCCCGAGGGTCGCGAACGCGGCGGTGGGGAGGACGAGGCGGCGGAGCGCGCGGGCGACCGACCCGGGCATCAGAAGCGGCGCACCGCGCGCGCCGAGAAGCGGTGTTCGGACCGCTGCGCGAATGTGTTCCGCTGTTGCCACCGATACTGCCAGTCTGTCTCGAGGCGCGCGACGCGCCAGCGCAAGTCGAGGCGAAACACGTTCGTGCGATCCGCGCCGCGATCCCTGAGCTGCCACACCTGCGTCTCGGCGGCGGCGTTCAGGTGCAGGCCGGACCTGATCATCCACAGGAGGGAAGCAGACGAGCCCCACACCGTCGCGACCTGCGCCGCGGCGCCCGTCCGGGCCACCGAGGCCCCGAAGGTGGTCTGCCGATCGGTGCCACCGGCCGGGGAGAACCCGAGGCGCAACTCGGACGAGGTGAAATCGCTCCGTGCGCGCCGGCGGGCCCGATGCTGCGCGTTCAGGGTCGCCTGGCCGTCGCCCACGGCGCGGCGCACGTCGAGCGCCGACACGAAGTCGTCGCCGCCCTCGAGCCCCTGCGCATCGTCACCGGCGAGGGTGTGGGCGCGACGGAGCACCGCCGATTGGCTGAGCGAGACGCCACCGCGCGAGACCGCGAGCGCGGCGCTGCCACCACGCAGATCGTATGCGCGAGCCGTCGGCGCGGCGTAGGCGTAGCCGATGAGGAGCTGGTCCCCCTCCAGGATCCGGCTGGCGATCGGGATCTCGATCAGGACGAGATCGCCCAGCGTGAGCACACGATAGTCGATCCCCTCGAGATAGCTCACCGTACGATCCCGATTGTACACGGTCACCGTGAGTGCGTCGACGCGCTCGTGGCGCAACTGGAGTCGCCGGGTCGCATCCACGACATGCAACTCGTCCGAGACCGGGATCGGGATCGCCTGGCTCAACCGCTGGTCGGTGCGCTGGTAGCTGGCGCCGACGGAGCTCACGAACCGAAGAGCCCCCGGGAGCATGCGCCGCACCGAGATCGTCGGCGTGGTGGACAGCATGCGCACCTGTCCGTTGGTGTAGTCGTTGGTCATGTAGCTCCCACTCACGTTCGCCGAGAGCCATTCCCTGGGATCCGCCTGGACCGCGAGGAGCGTCGTGGCGACATCGGAGACGTAGTCACCGCCGCTCTGGAAGCGCTGGCGGTGCACGGTGAGGTCCGACATGACCGACGGTGAGTGACGCAGGTGCACGTGCTCGAGGATGAGCCGTCGCTGCTGCGGGTCGCGCCCTTCACGCCGGTACACCTCGAGGCTCGACGTGAGGCTGCTTCCCGTTCCCCAGCGGAGACTGTGTTGCGCCGTGCCGGCGTCCGACGCGAAGTCGAGGACGCCGATGCGATCCACGAAACGCTGGCGCTCGAGCGACGTGGTCAGTTTCGAACTCTCGCCCGTCAGGCGGAGCACGTGGAGGGACTCGTCGCGCCGGATCGGCGCCTGCGTGAACGCGGGGTTCCAGGAGTCGGCGAGGTCGAGCGTGTTCCACTCGAAGCGAAGCGGGAACGCCGGCAGCCGGAACCGGGCGAGGCCCCCCGCGGAGCCGTTCCGGTAGGTGCTGCTGGCACCGAACTGGTCGTTCGGCGACGCCGTGGTCGTCCGATCGGCGTGCACGCTCACCGAGATGACCGCAGCGGGCAGCAGGCTTGCGCCGACGCTCAAGCCGAGCGAGTTCGATTCCTGCGGCGACTCACGGCCACGAATCGTCTGCTGGGAACGTGTCGGCCGGAAGGACGCGTGGTACGTCAGGAGCCGGGGCGTCAGGACCGACCCGGAGACGGGGAAGCTGACCCAGGTGCTCAGGAAGGTGTCCCACGCCCGGCCGTCGCCGATGATCGCCGAGCGCACGCTCCGCCCCTCCACGCCGAATTCGCCGCCGCCTGGGGTGACCTGGATGAGTTGCGCACCGACGGTCGCGGGCATCACGCCGATCAGGACGCCGGCCAGCACGCGTACCAGCCGCGGGGTGAGATCGCGTCGCGAACGCCGCATGCCGGCTTCACTCCCGTGCGCTGGGGGGAGGTACCGGCTGTTCGGTCGCCGAAGGCGCCGGATGACATCGCTGGCAGGCGCCGAACCCCGCCGCGAACGCCGTTCTTCCGTCGTGGCAGGCGCCGCAGGCCTTCCCTGCCGAGATGTCCTTCATGGTGATCCGGTTCGCCCCGGCGACGGGGATGAACAGCTCCATGTGGCAGCTCTTGCACGCGTAGCGAGCCCGGTGCACCCAGTGCGGGAACACAGCCGAGGGCAGCGCACGGGTGGTCACCCCCGCCGAGTTCCCGGGGACGACGCCGTCCGGGAGGCTGTCCGGGGAGACGCGCAGCAGCGTCACCGTCCCGATCAGTTCGGGCTTGGCTCGGTCGGGCGGAAGTTGCAGCCGGATGTGGCACCGTTCGCACCCCGTGACCACCGGGAACGAGACCTTGCCGTGGCACTCGCCGCAGTACCTGCCACTGAGGATGTCTCCCATCTTGATCGGGTTGTCCCGATGCGGGAAGATGCGCGGATGACAGGTCGCACAGCTCAGCAGCTGCGTGTGTGTCGAGTGCGGGAAGAAGGCATCGAAGAGCGTGTCGGGTCCGGGGAACAGGAAGTCGAAGCCGAACTGGAACTGCGAGGAATCCGCCGGAAGCCGGCCGGAAAGCGCCTCGCGGGGTCGGATGACACCGGAGACCGCCGCCCTGACCCAGTCGATGTTCCCGGCATGGTCGCGCGGCAGGAGCTTGATGGCACTGTCCGGATCCAGGGTGCCCTCGAACACCGGGCGCGGCAGTTCGCCAGCCGCTTCCGGTGGGCGCGCCACGGCCGCCGTGGCAGGCGTGGCGGCGGTCGGAGCCGGCGCCGCAGCCGGAGCGGCCTGGGGCAGGTCGAAGAATGCCGAAAGCGTCCGCCGGCTACAGCCGACGGACGCGCCCAGCACGCAGGAGACCAGCGCAAGCACCACCCGTGCGGGGATCCCATGCCCCGCGTGCCAACTCACGGCCCCTTCCATGGAAGATGGGGTCCCCGGTGCCGGGGCGAAGCCCGCGCGCCCGCGATCGTTCCGTTCGGTTGGCCGGATACCCTGCTCACGATGCGTGGCCCTACTTGATGTGGCAGGTGAGGCAGAGCGCGCTCGCCGCGTTCGACCGCCGCAGGAACGGGATGTTCGTAGAGCTGTGTGGATTGTGGCACGTCGCGCATTCCACGCGGTCGACGGTCGCTCCGTAGAACTTGAGTCCGGCTGCGGAGATGCTGGCCTGGGTATTGAAGGCGGCGTCGAGCGTGCTGAAGGTCACCCCGATGGGGTGGTCGTTCCGCAGGTCGGTCCCGAGGTTCTTGAGCGCGTCCGGACCACTCGGGAAGAGCACGCCCATGGTCGAGCCGATGGACGCCGCGGCGGACGAGTTCGGCCGATTGGTGATGACGTCGATACCGATGGTACCGTCGTGGCATGAGAGACACGCGAGCGAGACGTCGCCGGGGACCGCGTTGATCACCATGTCGATGGTCGGGCTCGTGTACATCTGGTAGGGTCCGGCGCCGAAGGCGCGGTTCCACAGCGGCGCGCCGGTCTGTCCGCCGTGCGGCGTGTGGCAGTACACGCAGATCTCGCCGTAGTCGGCGACGCCGGCGGAGATGTCGGTGAACGCGGCATTCCGGCCCGAGAGCGTCGAGAAGTTGTGCTTGGTCACCGCGATGTTGTCCTGGGCGAGGAGCGCCACCGGGACAGTGAGCGCGGCGACGGCGATCGCCGCCAGGCTCGACGCGACGAGCAGGAATTGCCGAAGTCTGGACATGGGTTCCTCGTGGAAAGGGTGGTGCGGGACCGTCTGGCTCGTGCTAGCGCTTCGGGCGCGACGGGGTCGCCGGGAGATTCGGTTCGCCAAGGAACTGGAACACCTGCAGCCGATCATTGGCCCGATCGGCGACGTAGATGAAGTCGTGCTCGTCGATGAAGAGTCCCAGGGGGAGCACGACTTCGCCCTCCCCGCGTCCCATCTGGCTGAAGGTCAGCAGCAGGCGCCCGATCCCATCGAAGATCTGGATGTTGTTGAACGCGGCGTCGACGACGTACAGGTGCCCTGCGCCGTCCAGTGCGATCCCCTTCGGCCGTGCGAACGTGCCGGGCCCGTCGCCCTGTTTGCCGATCGCCCGCAGGAAGGTGCCCCCGCGGTCGAAGACCTGCACCCGGAAATTCAGCGCATCGCTCACGTAGAGCTTCCCGTCCTGGCCCACGGCAAGGAACGAGGGATACCGGAACTCACCGGGGCCCGCGCCGCGGTTCTCGACGAGGTCCCGCGGCTCATTGGACGCATTGGACGCATGGCCGAGCTTCGAGCGCGTGGTGATGTCGATGTCGGAGAGGTCGTGCGAGGAGGGGCTCGTCCCCAGCTTCGTCTGCTTGGCGGCCACGTCGCCGGCGTTGAGCCCCAGGCGCCGCAGCAGCGCGCCGTCCGACTGCCGGAACGCCAGCACCTGGTGGAGGTAGCTGTCCGCGACGTATACGATGCCCGCCTCCGCATCGACGGCGACGTCCACCGGATTCAGGAAGATCGTGGGCCCCCCGTAGGTGCGGAGCGCCGATCCGTCCGGTGCGAACGCCACCACCCGCTTGGCG
>JAOUHR010000267.1 GCA_029884515.1 Gemmatimonadota bacterium | reverse complement strand
GCCGATGGCGTGGATCGTCGGCGTGGTATTCCTCGGGAAGCTCTACGGGATCCCGATCAGCGAGGCGCAGCTCGCGATGCTCGTGGTGACCTCCACGCTGCTCAGCTTCAGCGTCCCGGGCATCCCCTCGGCAAGCCTCTTCCTGCTCGCCCCGGTGCTGGTCGACCTCGGCTTGCCCGCCGAGGGCGTCGGGTTGCTGATCGCCGTGGACGTGATCCCCGACATGTTCAAGACGCTGGCGAACGTGACCTCGCACCTGACGTCCGCCGTTCTGGTGGACGTCGCCGACGCCTAGCGCGCGTCAGGGCAGCCGGGCAACGCCGCTCCGCGGATCGAAGGTGCTCCCCGCCGGCAGCACGTGCCTCGTCACCCCGGTCGCCCGGCGCACCGCCGCGCCCGCGGAGGTGCCGCCGATCACGGCGCCGGCGGCGTAGCACGCCTTGATCGCCCGCTCGGTCGCGGTCCCGCGCAGCACGTCGGCGAGTCGCCATTGGTCGACGCCGCCGAACCAGACGCCGGTCACGCCGTCGAGCAACCGTGCGATGGAGTCGGCGTCCGCGTGCTGGCGGTCGGTCCAGACGTTCCGGGCCTCCGCACCGAGCGCCCGGAGGTCCGCGGCCTTCACTTCACCGCTGCTCCTGCCCTCCGCGCTCGCCATCGCGAACACCACGATCCGGGCCCTGCCCGCTCCGCCTTGCCGGTCGGTGGCCCCCGGGCGATCCTTCCCTGCATCCAACCAGGAGCCGGTTCCTCATGGGCGGCACCGACGTCAACGATCCGCGGTACTACCACAAGGTGGTGGACTGTCAGTGGGCCTGTCCGGCCCATACGAACGTCCCCGGCTACCTGCGCCTGATCGCGCAGGGACGGTATGACGACTCCTACATGCTCAACCGGGAGTCGAACGTCTTCCCGGGCATCCTCGGGCGCACCTGCGACCGGCCCTGCGAGCCCGCCTGCCGCCGCGTGCGGGTGGAGGAGAAGCCGGTCGCCATCTGCCGGCTCAAGCGCGTGGCGGCCGACCACCGCGGCGACATCACGGATCGCCTCCCGAAGGCGCCGCAGCGGAAGAACGGCAAGCGGGTGGCGTGTGTCGGTGCGGGCCCCGCGTCCCTGACCGTCGCGAACGACCTCCTCCCGCTCGGCTACGACGTCACCATCTTCGAGCGGAACGCGCAGCCCGGCGGGTTGATGCGGGTGAACATCCCCGCCTTCCGCCTGCCGGCGAGCGTGCTCGACGAGGAGTGCGGCTATATCGTCGACATGGGCGCGACCATGCGGTACGGCACGCCGGTCGCGAGCATGAAGGCGCTGCTCGCCGAGGGATTCGACGCGGTCTTCGTCGGCAGCGGCGCCCCGAAGGGCAAGGAACTCGACCTCCCCGGCCGGCACGACGCGCCGGCGCAGGTCCACATCGGCATCGATTGGCTCGCCAACGTGCACTTCGGCCACATGGAGCGCATCGAGCCGCGCGTCCTCATCATCGGCGTCGGCAACACGGCGATGGACTGCTGCCGCACGGCCCGGCGCGTCGGCGCCACCGACGTCAAGGTGATCGCCCGCCGCGGGCGCAAGCACTTCAAGGCCTCGCCGTGGGAACTGGAGGACGCCGAAGAGGAGCACATCGACATCCTCGAGAACCACTCGCCCAAGCGGTTCGTGGTCGAGCGCGGCCGGCTCGTCGGGATGGAGTTCGACCTCCTCGACTGGGCCGAGGACGCGTCGGGCCGGCAAACGAGCACGGTCCGGACCACCAAGTTCCTGCCATGCGACGCGGTGATCCTCGCGATCGGCCAGGACAACGCCTTCCCGTGGATCGAGCGCGACGCCGGCATAGAGTTCGACGCGAAGGGCATGCCCGTGGTGGACAAGGTCACGCACCAGAGCTCGCGTCCCGGCGTGTTCTTCGGCGGCGACGCAGCCTGGGGACCGGAGAACATCATCTGGGCCGTGGCGCACGGGCACGCGGCGGCCATCTCGATCGACCAGCACTGCCATGGGCGCCCCGTCACGGACCGCCCACCGCAGGGCATGACGCTCGTGTCGGCGAAGGTCGGCATGCACAGCTGGGCCTACAGCAACGACTACGACCCGGCGAAGCGCTCCAAGATGCAGCACGAGGAGCTCGCCAAGCGCTTCAAGGACATCAACGTCGAGGTGGAGCTCGGCTTCACCCCCGAGCAGGTCGCCCACGAGGTCCAACGCTGCCTCAACTGTGACATCCAGACGCACTTCACCGCCCCGCTCTGCATCGAGTGCGACGCGTGCGTGGACGTCTGCCCGACGCGCTGCCTCACCATCACCACCAACGGCTCCCCGGTGGACCAACTGCGCTCGCGGCTCTCGGCGCCGGCGGAGAACCTCGCGCAGGAGATCTATGTGTCGGACGCGCTGCCCCAGACACACCGCGTGATGGTGAAGGACGAGGACGTCTGCCTGCACTGTGGTCTCTGCGCCGAACGCTGCCCCACCGCCGCGTGGGACATGCGCACCTTCGACCTCAAGCTGCCCTACGCCGGAGCGACACGCGCATGAGCGGGATCAACGATTTCGCGTTCAAGATGGGCACCGTGAACGGCACCGGATCCGCCAGCGCCAACGGGATCCTCATGCAGGCGATCTTCCGGATGGGGATCCCCGTCACCGGGAAGAACATCTTCCCGTCGAACATCCAGGGCCTCCCCACCTGGTACGAGATCCGGGTGAGCAAGGACGGGTACACGGCGCGGCCGTCCGCCGTGGACCTCGTGGTGGCGCTGAACCCCTCCACCTACGCCCAGGACGTCGCGACGGTGCGGCGCGGCGGCTACCTGCTGTACGACTCCTCGTGGCCGCTCGATCCCACGCTCGTGCGCGAGGGCATCACGATCCTCGGCGTGCCGTTCGGCAAGATGTGCGTCGAGGCGTTCACGAAGGACCGCGACCGCACCCTGCTCCGCAACATCGCCTACGTCGGCGCGCTCGCCGCGCTCCTTGCCATCGACATGGCGGTCGTCGAGAGGATGCTGACCGAGAAGTTCGCGAAGAAGAAGTCGCTGCTCGACGCGAACCACACGGCGATCCGGCTCGGCTACGACTATGCCCGCGCCAACTTCGCCTGCCCGCTGCCGTTCCACCTCGCACCGATGGACGCCACCTCGGACGCGATCCTGATGGACGGCAACACCGCCAGTGCGCTCGGGGCCCTCTACGCCGGGGCGACGGTCGGGGCGTGGTACCCGATCACTCCCGCGACCGCGCTCATGGAGGCGTTCACGGCGTTCTGTGCGAAATACCGGGTGGACGAGAAGACGGGACTGAACAACTACGTGATCCTCCAGGCCGAGGACGAGCTCGCCGCGGCGGGCATCGTCATCGGCGCCGGCTGGGCCGGCGCGCGCGCCTTCACGAACACCGCCGGCCCCGGCATCTCGCTGATGCAGGAGTTCATCGGGCTCGCCTACTACACGGAGATCCCCGCGGTCTTCTTCGACATCCAGCGCTGCGGACCGTCGACCGGGATGCCCACGCGGACGCAGCAGTCCGACCTCCTCTCCCTCGCCTACGCCTCGCACGGCGACACCAAGCACCTCGTGCTCTTCCCGGCGAACCCCGCGGAGTGCTTCGAGATGGCGGTGCAGGCGTTCGACCTCGCCGACCGCTTCCAGACGCCCGTCTTCGTCGCCTCGGACCTCGACATCGGGATGAACGACTGGATGGTGAAGCGACTCCAGTGGGACGACTCGTACCGGCCCGACCGCGGCAAGGTGCTCGACGCCGCCGCGCTCCAGCGCATCCAGCGCTTCTCGCGGTACAAGGACACGGACGGCGACGGCATCGCGGCGCGGACGCTGCCCGGGGTCGGCGGCAAGGGCGCCTACTTCGTCCGCGGCTCGGGGCACGACAAGCACGCGGCATACACCGAGGACTCGGCGGCGTATCAGGAGGTGGTGGACCGCCTCCTCCGGAAGTTCCACACCGCGGCGCTGGCCATGCCGAAGGCGGCGTTCCACCGCCAGGTCGGCGCCGCTGTGGGCCTGGTGACGATCGGCGGCTGCGACGCGGCGGTGCGCGAGGCTGCCGACAGGCTCGGCGCGACCGGGATCCCCGTGGACGTCATGCGGATCCGGGGGTTCCCGTTC
>JAOUHR010000266.1 GCA_029884515.1 Gemmatimonadota bacterium | reverse complement strand
GCGTGGGGATGCCGTTCGGGGAGCCCGGCGCGTACTGGCTGCTGCTGGACGGGGCTCCGTACCATCGTCGCACCACGTACGACCTCGCCGCGGCCGCCGCGAGGATCCGCGCGACGGCCTATCCGCAGGCGGCCGAGTTCGCGGACGGTCACGTGCTCAACCCGCCCACCGCCGAGAGCATGCGCGATACCTTCGAGAAAGCCGCGATTCGCTGACCTGCGCGGAAGCCGCACTGCGCGGCCCTCGCCCACGCACTCAGGCCGCCGGCTCGCCCCCATCCTCCGCGTGGTGCTTGATCGACCGCCCCTCGGCGAGGAACACGACGTCCTCGGCGACGTTCGTCGCCAGGTCCGCCACGCGTTCCAGGTTCCGCGAGACGAGGAAGAGTTCCATCCCCGAGCTGATCACCTGCGGGTCCTCCATCATGTGCGTGAGGAGGATCCGGAACACCGAGCGGTTGAGCGCGTCCACCTGATCGTCGCGGAGGCAGATCTCCCGGCCCGCCTTGGCGTCGCCGCGCAGGAAGGCGTCGATCGCGTCGGAGAGCATCTCGCGCGTGATCCGCGCCATCTCGACGATCTCGGGCTCCGGGACGATCGGCCGTGCCTTCGAGACCCGCGACGCGGACTGTGCGATGTTGACGGCGTGGTCGCCCACGCGCTCGAGGTCGTTCGCGATGCGCATCGCGGACATCAGGAGACGCAGGTCGCGCGCCATCGGCTGGTGGAGGGCGAGGAGCGAGAGGCACCGCTCCTCGATATCCACCTCGCGGCGGTCGATCTCGCGGTCGCCGAGGATCACCTGCTGGGCCTTCTCCTCGTCGCGCTCGAGGAGCGCCTCCACCGCGCGGCCGAGCGCGGCCTCCGCCTGCCCCGACAGGGTGACGAGCCGGGCGCGCACGTCGGCGAGCTCCTCGTGGAAATGCCGCTGGGTGTCGCTCATCCGAATCTCCCGGTGATGTACGCCTCGGTGCGTTCGTTCCGCGGCGCGGTGAAGATCTGTTGCGTCTCGCCCATCTCCACCAGCCGTCCGGCATCGAAGAAGCCGGTGCGGTCCGCGACGCGGGCCGCCTGCTGCATGTTGTGCGTGACGATCACGATCGTGTAGTCCTGCTTGAGCTCGAGGATCAGCTCCTCCACCCGCTGCGTGGCGATGGGGTCGAGGGCGGAACAGGGTTCGTCCATGAGGAGCACGGTGGGCTCGTTGGCGAGTGCACGGGCGATGCAGAGCCGCTGCTGCTGGCCGCCGGAGAGCCCGAGGGCGCTCTCGTGCAGGCGGTCCTTCACCTCGTCCCAGAGTGCCGCGCGGCGCAGGCAGCGCTCGACGATCTCCGGGAGATCCTTCTTCAGCGCCAGCGCGTTCAGCGCCGGCCCGTAGGCGATGTTGTCGTAGATGGACTTCGGGAACGGATTCGGCCGCTGGAACACCATCCCCACGCGCTGCCGGTGCGAGACGAGGTCGAGCGTCGGGGCGTAGACCTCGCGTCCCTCGACCTCGAGGTCCCCTTCCACACGGGTGTCGGGCACGAGGTCGTTCATGCGGTTGATGCACCGCAGGAAGGTGCTCTTGCCGCATCCCGAGGGGCCGATGATCGCCGTGACGGCGCGGCGCGAAAAGACCAGGCTCACCTCGTGCAGCGTCTTTCGCTCGCCATACCAGAACGAGAAGTCGCGCGCGACGATCGCCGGGACCTGGGGCGCCCCTGCCACGTGCCCCGTCATCCGAACCGCCCGGTGATGTACGCCTCGGTCTGCTCCTGGCGCGGCGCGGTGAAGATCTGCCTGGTGGGCCCGTGCTCGACCATCGTCCCCAGATAGAAGAAGGACGTCGTGTCGGAGACGCGGGCCGCCTGCTGCATGTTGTGCGTCACGATGACGATCGTGAACTCGCCCTTGAGCTCGAACACGAGCTCCTCGATCCGCTGCGTGCCCTGCGGGTCGAGCGAGGCCGTGGGCTCGTCGAGCAGGATCACCTCGGGCTCGGGCGCGATGCTGCGGGCGAGACACAACCGCTGCTGCTGCCCGCCCGAGAGCCCCATGGCGCTGGCGCCGAGCCGGTCCTTCACCTCGTCCCAGAGCGCGGCGCGGCGCAGCGACCGCTCCACCACCTCGGCGATGCGTGACTTGGAGAGCGAGCGGTCGATCCTGAGCCCGGACGCCACGTTGTCCGCGATGGACATGAAGGGGAACGGCGTCGGCTTCTGGAACACCATGCCGACGCGCCGGCGGAGTCGGATGGGCGAGACGCCGGGCGCGTACACGTCCGTGCCGTCGAGGAGCACGCGCCCGGTGATCGAGGCGCCCGGCACCGTCTCGTGCATCCGGTTGAGCGTGCGGAGAAAGGTGGACTTCCCGCAGCCGGACGGGCCGATGAGCGCGTGCACCCGGTTCGTCGGGAAGGCGAGCGACACCTCCTTCACGGCGGCGAACGAGCCGTAGAGCGCGGTCAGGCTCTCGGTGCGGAGGCGTACCACGGGCTCGCTCACGGCCGGTCGAACCGCTGTCGGGTGGCCAACCGGGCCGCGATGCTGAGCACGAGCACCACCATGATCAGCACAAGCGAGGCGGTCCAGGCGAGCTTGTGCCACTCCGGGTACGGGCCACTGGCGTACTTGTAGACCACCAGCGGCAACGCCGCCATCGGGCGGTTCATGTCGAACGAGAAGTACTCGGAGCCGAGCGCCGTGAAGAGGAGCGGCGCCGTCTCGCCGGCGATGCGCGCCACGGAGAGCAGCGACCCAGTCACGATCCCCGGGAGCGCCGTGCGCAGGACCACGACGAGCGTGGTGCGCCACCGCGTGTAGCCGAGCGCGAGCGCGGCCTCCCGCAGCGCGTCGGGCACCAGGCGGACCAGCTCCTCGGTGGTGCGCATCACCATCGGCACCATCAGCATCGCGAGCGCGAAGGAGCCGGCGAACGCCGAGAAGTGCTTCTGCGTGGCGACGACCCAGGTCCAGGCGAGCAGGCCGATGACGATCGACGGCGTGCCGTTGAGCACGTCGGCGACGAAGCGCGTGATCGTGGCGAGCCGCGTGCCCCGGTACTCGCTCGCGTAGAGCCCTGCGGCGACGCCGAGCGGGATCCCCACCAGCGACGCCGTGCCCACGATCATCAGCGTTCCCAGGATCGCGTGCGCCACCCCTCCCCCGACCTCGCCGACCGGGGCCGGGCGGTTGGTGAAGAACGAGAGGGAGAGCGACGACGCGCCCTCGAGGATCAGTGAGCCGAGGATCAGGAACAGCGGGAGCACTGCGACCAGCACCGCCACGCCCATGAGCGCGACCATCAGCCGCGACTTGCCCCGGCGCAACGCGCGACGCGAGATCATGCCCCGCCCCGCGCGCGCGAGACGCGCCAGATCAGCAGCCGCGCCAGCGCGTTCACCAGCACCGTCACGGCGAAGAGCATGAGCGCCATGTAGATGAGCGCCGACTCATGGATCGGGCCGCCGGCCGCGTCCGCGAACTCGTTCGCGATCACCGCGGCCATCGAGTAGCCCGGCGCGAAGAGCGATGCCGCGACCTCGTGCCGGTTCCCGATCAGCATCGTCACCGCCATCGTCTCGCCGAGCGCGCGGCCGAGCCCGAGGATCACGGCACCGATGATCCCCGACTTGGCATAGGGCACGATCGCCGTGCTCACCGCTTCCCAGCGCGTCGCGCCCAGCGCGAGGGCGGCCTCACGTTGACCCGCGGGCACGGCCAGCAGCACTTCGCGAGACACCGACATGATGAACGGCACGATCATGACCGTGAGGATCAGCGACGCCGCGAGCACCGACGGCCCGTAGATCGGCCCCTGGAAGAAGGGGAGGAAGCCGAGCCTGGTTTCCAGGAACGGGAAGACGTACGTGGTGCAGAAGGGGATCAGCACGAAGATCCCCCACAGTCCGTAGACCACGCTCGGGATCGCCGCGAGGAGCTCGATCACGGTCGCGATCGGCCGCCGGATCGCCTGGGGCGCGAATTCCGTGAGGTAGATCGCCACGCCGAGGGAGAGCGGCACCGCCATCGCGAGCGCGAGGAACGAGGTGAGGAGCGTCCCGAAGATCGCGGGCCAGGCGCCGAACACCCCGGCCACCGGATCCCACGTGGTGGTGACGATGAAGTCGACCCCGAACCGGCT
>JAOUHR010000265.1 GCA_029884515.1 Gemmatimonadota bacterium | reverse complement strand
GACCGGTCTGGCCGGGGAACCCGACGGCTCCCGTGGCGACGTTGTACCGCCCCTGGAGTCCGCGCAGGTAGTTCACCACGTCCCACCGGTCGCGCTCGGGGATGCGGTTCTGCGACGCCATCAGGCCACGGCCGTTGCGCAGCATGCCGAAGATGTAGCCGTCGGAGCGCGCCTTGGTCATGTCGGTGATGAGGCTCGGCGCGAAGCCGTACATCGGATTGAGCTGCTTCATCGCGCCGTCGCCGTCGGCGAGGTCGCCGTGGCAGACGGCGCAGTTGATGGCATACACCTTGTGCCCGTTCTCGAGCGAGCCCGCATCGGCGGCCACCGGGTTCACGAGGCCGGCCAGCGAGTCGATGGTGCCCGGCAGCGGGTCATAGGACACCTGCCACGACGCCACCGCTACGCCGGTGGTGGGCACGGAGCCCTGGGGCATGCCGCGGAAGGGCGTCGTCTCGCCCGCCGAATCCGTGGCGAACTTCTGCCACGTACCCACCGACGGCTGTTGCTTGAAGTCGGTCAGCCAGGATTCGCACCCGGCGAGTCCCAGCAGGAGCGGGAGCACCAGAAGGGTGCGACCGGCGGCTCGGGAACACATCGCGTCAGCTCTCACCGCGCACCTCCACGGCCCCGTGCCGCTTCAGGATCGCTTCCGCCAGGGCGAGCTTCTCCGGCGCGCACTCGCACCAGACGCCATAACTGCCATTGCTGAAGCGCTCGTCATAGCCGACGGTCATCGTCAGCCGGGGGATGCCCTGCAGGTAGAACATGCCGAAGACCGTCGAGAGGGCGCCGACCATCACCATCACCTCGAACCCGAAGATGGTATACGGCACCCAGGTGGAGATCGCCTTGCCGCCCACCACGAGCGGCCAGTACTCCGACGCCCAGATGGCGATCCAGTAGCCGAACATCACGCCGGCGAGCCCGCCGATGAGCGTGAAGAGCCGCACCTTGCTGCGCGGCGGATGGACCGCGTGCTCGAGTTCGTGCCGCGGGGTCGGCGTGTAGACCGTCAGGTCCCCGATCTTCTCCTTCTTGAGTTCCTCGATCGCCTCCACGGTGCTGTCGAGCTCCTGGAAGACGCCCAGCATGCCTCGCATCATCTCAGTGCCCTCCCGTGGCGTGGGCCGCAGGCGCGTGCTTCAGCTTCGGCGGGATGATCTCCTTGATCTCCGTGATCGCGATGATCGGGAGCTGCTTCACGAAGAGCAAGAACCACATGAAGAACCAGCCGAACGACCCGATCAGGATCCCCATGTCCACCCAGGTGACCGTGTAGCCCGACCACTGCCACGGGTTGACGTCGTGCGAGAGCGAGGGCACCACGATCACGAAGCGCTCGAACCACATCCCGAGGTTGATGAACAGCGAGAGGATGAAGAGCCAGGTCGGGTTCCGGCGCAACTTCTGGGAGAAGAGCGACAGCGGGAGGATCATGTTGCAGGTGAGCATGATCCAGGCGGCCCACCACCACTGGCCGAACACACGGTTCCAGAAGTACTCCTGCTCATAGGCGACGCCGCCGTACCAGGCGATGAAGAACTCCACCAGGTAGGCGCACCCCACCACCAGCGAGGTGAAGAGCACCATCTTCGCCGAGGCGTCGAGGTGGTTGAGCGTGACGTAGTGCTTCACCCCGAACCACTTCCGCATCGGGATGACGATCGTCCAGACCATCGCGAAGCCGGAGAAGATCGCGCCCGCGACGAAGTAGGGAGCGAAGATCGTGGTGTGCCACCCGGGCACGACGGCCATGGCGAAGTCGAACGACACCACCGAGTGCACCGAGAGCACGAGGGGCGTCGAGAAAGCAGCCAGGAAGAGATAGGCACGTGCGAAGTGTCGCCACTCGCGTTCCGAATTGCGCCAGCCGAACGAGAGGAGTGCCAGGATCTGCTTCCTGAGGGGGTTCTTCTCCCGGTCGCGCAGCACCGCGATGTCGGGGATCAGGCCCACGAAGAGGAAGGTGGCCGAGATCGTGAGGTACGTCGTGATCGCGAAGACGTCCCAGACGAGCGGCGACTTGAAGTTCGGCCAGATGAGCCGCCAGTTCGGGTAGGGGATCAGCCAGAAGAACTTCCACGGCCGCCCGATGTGGATGATCGGGAAGAGGCCCGCCGTCATCACCGCGAACACGGTCATCGCCTCGGCCGCGCGGTAGATCGTCGTGCGGAACCCGGCGCGGAACAGGTACAGGATGGCCGAGATCAGCGTGCCCGCGTGGCCGATGCCGACCCAGAACACGAACGAGATGATGTAGACGCCCCACATCACCGGCGGGCTGTAGCCGGCCACGCCGAGGCCCTGATGGATCTGGTAGGCCCAGGAGCCGACGCCGAGTCCCAGGGCGCCGATCGCGACGAAGAGCCCGAGGAACCACGCCTTGGTGGGGCGCAGGACCGCGGTGATCTCCTCGTTGACCTGCTCGTAGTCGCGGACGGCCGGGAGCTGGATGTCCGCAGAGGCGAAGTTGGGACGGCGCGGCGTGTCGCCGCCGGCGGGATGCGCGAGAGTGGCCATCGTCCGCGCCCCCTACGCCGTGACCGACGCCGACGGCGCCGGATGGTTGACCTTCTTCAAGTAGACCACCGCCGTGAAGGTGTTGAGCTCCTCGAACACGTGGTACGCCCGCCGGTCCTGCGCCCACTTGGCCACCGACCACTCCTCGTCGGCCGCGTCGCCGAAGATGATCGCGCGCGACGGGCAGGCCTGCGCGCACGCCGTGGTGAACTCGTCGGCCCCGACCTCGCGCCCCTCGAGCTTCGCACGGTGCTCCGCTTCGTGGATGCGCTGCACGCAGAACGAGCACTTCTCCATCACGCCCTTGCCGCGGACGGTCACGTCCGGGTTGAGCTGCCAGTTGAGCGGCTCGGGGAACGCATACTGCGGCCGGTCGGTCTCGCCGTACCCGAACCAGTTGAAGTAGCGGACCTTGTATGGGCAGTTGTTCGAGCAGTACCGCGTGCCCACGCACCGGTTATAGACCTGGATGTTCAGGCCGTTGGGCGCGTGATACGTCGCGAACACCGGGCAGACGGGCTCGCACGGCGCGTTGCCGCAGTGCTGGCACATCATCGGGATGAAGCGCGTCTCGAAGTCGGGCTTCTCCGGGTCGAACGCGACGTCCTTCGGTTCGCGGTCGATCTCCCAGTACCGCTCGAGGCGGATCCACGCCATCTCACGGCTACGCGTGATGTTGGCGCCGAACCCCGTGCGGTCCGGCAGCACCTGCGCGCCCTGCCAGGAGGCACCGACCGTGGGGATGTTGTTCTCCGCGTAGCAGGCCGTGACGCAGGCGGAGCATCCGGTGCAGCGCGAGAGATCCACCGTCATGGCCCAGCGGCGCTTCGCCGCACCCGACCAGTGTTCGGGATCGTACTGCCCCCTGTCCTTGGACTTCGGGTCGCCGAACTCGCCCTGCGCATCGTTGGCCACCGGCGAACGGAGTCCAGGGAGGAATTCGGTGCTCGCTTGCCCCTCGAAGGTGTGCGGATGCTCCTCTTCCCCGGCGAGCAGTGCCGGCAGCGCGATCGCCTGGGCGACGCCGCGCCCATGCTGGCGGCCCGAGCCCTCGATGGTCACGATGCGGACGGCGCCATCGGCCTTGGCGAGCGACGCCTTCGTCGCGCCGTAGGCCGCGGCGCCGGAGCGTCCGTCCTCGATCGGCGTGAGCAGGGCCCACGCGTTCTGCCCCGAGACCGCATAGCGGCCGGCGGCGGTGTGCCCACGGCCGAGCGCGATCGCGATCGTGTCCGGCCGCATCCCGATGTAGACGAAGGCCGGCGCCGTGAGCTCGCCCGCCGCCGTCTTCACGGTCACGTGGTCGCCGTCCGCGACACCGAGCCTGCTGGCGGTCTCCGGGTGCATCTCGACGACCGTCTGCCAGCAGATCTTGGTGACGGGATCCGGGAGCTCCTGCAGCCACGGCTTGTTGGCGCCGCGCCCGTCGCCGAGCGTGGGCGAGGGATACGCGAGCAGGAAGTAGTCACCGGCATTGTCACCGGTGGCCGCGCGCGGCGTGACGCGCGCGGGCGCTGCGGCGCGCGCGACCGACCCGCCCTTCAGGAGTCCCGACGGCAGCGCATCCTTGAGGGCGTTGTTGCCGCCGAGACGTGCCGAGAG
>JAOUHR010000264.1 GCA_029884515.1 Gemmatimonadota bacterium | reverse complement strand
GCTGTCCACGAGGTCGCGCACCATCCCCTCGACGTCGCGCCCCACGTAGCCCACCTCGGTGAACTTCGACGCCTCCACCTTGATGAACGGCGCGCCGGCGAGCTTGGCGAGCCGGCGGGCGATCTCCGTCTTCCCCACGCCCGTGGGCCCGATGAGGATGATGTTGTTGGGCGCGATCTCCTCGCGGATCGAGTCCGGCGTGCGCTGGCGGCGCCAGCGGTTCCGCAGCGCGATCGCCACCGACTTCTTGGCCTCGCCCTGGCCGACGATGTAGCGGTCGAGTTCGGCGACGATCTTGCGGGGCGAGAGGTCGGCGAGGCGCGCGAGCGCCTGCTCCGTGCGCGGGCTCGGCATCAGGCCGTGGGTTCGACCACGGTGATCTGCGTGTTGGTGTAGACGCAGATCTCCCCCGCGATCGTCAGCGCGCGCATGACGATCTCGGCGGCCGGCAGCGTGGTCTCCCGCACGAGGGCGCGCGCGGCGGCGAGCGCGTACGAGCCCCCGGAGCCGATCGCCAGGATGCCGTCGTCCGGTTCGATCAGCTCGCCATTCCCCGAGAGCAGGAAGCCGTGCTCGCGGTCCACCACCACGAGGAGCGCCTCGAGGCGCCGCAGCACGCGGTCGGACCGCCAGTCCTTCGCCAGCTCCACGGCGGCGCGCTGCAGGTTGCCCGGGTGCCGCTCCAGCTTCTCCTCGAACTTCTCGAAGAGCGTGAAGGCGTCGGCCGCCGCGCCCGCGAATCCGGCGAGCACCTTGCCCCCCTTGAGCGGGCGCACCTTCACGGCCTTCGCCTTCATGACGGTATCGCCCACGGAGACCTGGCCATCGCCGCCGATGGCGACATGGCCGTCGCGGCGGACGGCGAGGATGGTGGTGGCGTGGAAGGTCGGGAGGGCCATTGGCGTAATATACAGGCGTGACGACACCCCGACCGTCCGAGGAGAGGGCCCGCTGGGCACCGTTCGCGGTCCTCGCGCTGACGGTCGTGGCCGCCGGCTGGCGCTTCCCCTGGCTCACCGCGCAGGACCTCTGGTTCGACGAGGTCTTCAGTGTCGTGCTCGCCTCGCAGGACGTCGGCGAACTGCTCCGCCGCGCGATCGCCGACCAGACCAACCCGCCGGGGTTCTACCTGCTCCTCTGGGGGTGGATGCGGATCGGCAACGTCGGCGAGGCGTGGGTCCGCGCACTCCCCGCGGTGGCCGGCACGCTCACCGTCCCCGCCGTGGTCGCCCTCGCGCGCACGCTCGGCCTCACCTGGCGCTCCGCCCTCCTCGGCGGACTGCTCGCCGCCGTGAGCCCCCTGCTCGTGACGATGAGCCTCGAGGTGCGCGCCTACGCGCCGCTCGCGCTCCTCGTCGCGATCTCGCTCGCGCTCGGTGCGCGGATGGCGACGCGTGAGGACACCGGCCGGCGCCGGGGTCGCACCGCGCTCGCGGTCACCGACGCGGCGCTCGTGATGCTCCACTACTTCGGCGCGCTCGCCGTGCTCGCCCGCATCGTCGCGGCGTTCGTCACTGCGCATCGCGGGCCCGCCGGGTCGCGCGCGCGCGTCCGCCGCGATGCGGTGGTGACGGCGATCCCCGCGGCGCTGCTCCTCGCGGCGTGGTTCGCGATGGTGCTGCTCGCCGTCAGGACCGGCCGTGTGGCCGGGAACGCGGCCTGGATCCCCGCACCCGGCGCCGCCGACCTCCTCGGCTTCGGCTCGCTCGTGGTCGGGACACTCGACCTCCCTGGCGGCGCGGCGGTCGTGGCCGGCCTGCTCCTGGCCGCGATCATCGCCGCGCGGCGGCTCGAGGCCGCGCCCTGGCTCCTCTCGTCGGCGCTGCTGCCGCTCGCGATCGTCTACGCGGTGAGCGCGCTCACCGGACGCTCGCTCTGGGTTGGGCGCTATCTCGTGGTGGTGCTGCCGGCGTTCGTCCTGCTCGTCGCCGCGCTCCCCGAGACCATCAGCGCCGCCCTTCCCGCTCCGTGGCGCCTGGCACCGTGGACCCTCATCGCCTCATGGGCGGTGGCCGCGGGGGTGCTCGCGGCAGCGGAGCGCCCGGAGAAGCCGCGCTGGTCACGCATCGTGCCCGCGCTCGCGGCCGGGTCCCGCACCGTGGTCTGCGTGAACGAACTGTTCGTCGGGCTTCCGCTGCAGTACCACGCCATCCGCGCCGGGGTGCGCCTCGAGGTTCGCGAGATGCCGCAGTGCGCCGCGGCGCGCGAGTCCGGCTGGGTGATGATGCGGCCGGGCACCGACGTCTCGCTCGGCGCGCTGCAGGGCGCGGGCGCCCGCCTCGGCCCGCCGCGCTCGCTCGACACCACGCTGCCGCCGCTCACCCTCCGCCGGATGGGGTGGCCGGCGCCTTGAAGCGCCTGCCCTACGCCCGCGGGTGGCTCGCGCGGTACACCTGCTTGAGCCGCTCCACCGAGGTGTGCGTATAGATCTGCGTGGTGGAGACACTGGCGTGCCCGAGCAGTTCCTGCACGGCGCGCAGGTCGGCGCCGCCGTCGAGGAGGTGCGTGGCGAAAGTGTGGCGCAACGCGTGTGCGCTGAGCCCGGCCCCCTCGTCCACCCCCGAGAGCCGCGCCACCACCGCGTTGTGCAGCGCGCGCGCACTCATGCGCGCGCCGCGCCGGCTCAGGAAGAAGGCGCGGCGGTCGGCCGTGGGTCCCACGGCGCCGACCAACACGTCGCGCACCCGCTCGTACTCGCGCAGCGCGCGCTGGGCCGCCGCGCCCACGGGTACGATCCGCTCCTTTCGCCCCTTCCCGCGCACCTTCACGAGCCCGGCGACCAGGTCGAGGTCGGCGCCGTTCACGCCGCGCAACTCCGAGAGGCGCAACCCCGCCGTGTAGAAGAGTTCGAGGATCGCGAGGTCGCGCACGTCGGTGAAGCGGCCCTCCTGCGCCTGCGTCACGGCGGCGGCGAGCAGGGTCTCCATCTGCGCGCGGTCGAGATGCCCGGGGAGCCGCTTCTCGAGCTTGGGCGCACCAACCGCGCGCGCCGGATTGCTCTCCACGAGGTCGGCCCGATGCAGGAACCGGTAGAAGCTGCGCACGGCCGAGAGGGCGCGCGCGCTCGAGCGCTTGGAGAGGCCGCGCCGGTTGAGGTGCGCGAGCCAGGCCCGCATCGCGAGGCGGTCCACCTCCTCCCACGCGATCGCCTCGTGACCCAGGTGCGACTGCAGGAACGCGCGGAATCCCTCGAGGTCGCGCCGGTACGCCGTCACCGTGTTCGGGGACACGTCGCGCTCCTTCTCGAGGTGCGTGAGGAACTGGGCGATCTCGCCGTCGCGCACCATCACCGCGTCCGTCACCGGCTCAGCTGCGGTCCCGGGGCGTGACGGTCTCGCCGAAGTGCGCGCCGAGCGATGTCAGGTAGCTGTTGATGGTGCGCCGGAGCCCGCTGATCTGCGCGATCACCCGGAAGAAGGGGGACTCGATCCACCCGTCCTCGGTGATCATGAGCTCGGTGCCGGAGTCGGTATTGCGCACGACATACGTCCACGTGCCACCGAAGTCCTGCTGCTCGTCGTTCAGGATCCGCGTGACGAGCCGGCGCGGAGGATCCTCGGACACGATCTCGGTCGAGACGATGCCGGCCGCGCCCATGTTCTGCTCGTACGACTCGCGCGGACGGTCGAGGCGGCGCACGGACTTCACGTCCGACCACCAGGTGTTGGAGGCGCCAGGGTGCCGCACCATGAACCAGACGGTGTCCACCGGCACGACCAGCGTGATGCTGCTCGCGACCTTGTGCTCCCGCGGCAACGACCGGCCGTAGAAGTACACGCCCCCCACCAGCAACACGATCAGGATCAGGATCTTCTTCACGAGATCACCACCACGGCTAGCCCCGCGCGACGGGAGGAGACAGCAACCCGCACTCTAGACGCCACGTCTCCAGCACACGTAACGCCCGCTCGGCGTAGCGCTCGCGCTTCACCTGCTTGTCCCGCGGGGGGTCGTCCAACTCGTCGAGCAACCCGAAGTTCGCGTTCATCGGCTGGAAGTGGGCCGGGTCCGCCTCCCGCAGGTACCGGTAGAGGGCCCCCAGCATGGTCGTGGCCGGAGGGAGCACCGGCGCCGAGCCGTCCAGCATCCGGTCGAGGTTGATCGCCGCGAGGAGGCCGGTGGCCGTGCTCTCGGTGTACCCCTCC
>JAOUHR010000263.1 GCA_029884515.1 Gemmatimonadota bacterium | reverse complement strand
CGCGGTGCTCCTCCCCGCGCTCGGCGTGCTCTGCGCGGTGGTGGCCACCACGTTCGTGCGTACCTACTTCGGGGTCGAGCGGGTGGTGCGCTCCGGGCGGATCTCGCAGCGCTGGGCGCCATGGCTCGGCGGCGCCGCGGTCGGCATCCTCGTGTTCCTCACCGCCGGCGCCGTGGCGGGCGACGGCCACATCGCCGCGCCGCTCTCGCTGTTCGGCCGGCTGCCCTGGTGGACGCTGCTCGCGCTCGCGGGCGCGAAGATCCTCGCCACCTCGATCACGCTCAACTCGGGCGGCTCCGGCGGCGTGTTCACGCCCGCGCTCTTCGTCGGCGCCGCGACCGGCGGCGCGTTCGGCGCGCTCGCGTCCAGCGCGCTGCCCGGCCTCGGCATCGACCCCGCGCTCTACGCGCTCGCCGGCATGGGGGCGATGGTCGCCGGTGCCACGGGCGCCCCCATCACGGGCATCCTCCTCGTGTTCGAGATGACGCACGACTTCGCGCTCGTGATGCCGCTGATGCTCGCGGTGGTGGCGTGCAAGCTGGTGATGCGCCGCTACGAGCGCGACTCGCTCTACTCGGGGTGGTTGCGGCGCCGCCACCTCGACTTGGCGCGCGACGACACCGGCTGATCGCTCAGCGCGAGAGGCGCATCGCCGAGCGCGCGAGCGCGACGATGCGCTCCACCTGCTGCTCCTGCGTGAGGTAGGTGGTGTCGATGAGGACCGCCTCCGGCGCGCGCTGCGTCTGCGACTCGTCCTTCGCGTCGCGCCGGACGAGGGCGTCGGTCTCCTCGGCGATCTCCTCGTCCGTCGGCAACCGCTCGAAGCGCTGGAGGAGCCGACGCTTGGCGCGCTCCCACGGATCCGCCACCAGGAAGATCTTCACGCGCGCACGCGGGAAGACGGCCGTGCCCATGTCCCGTCCGTCGACCACCACGGGATGCCCCGCGGCCGCCTCGCGCACCCGCGCATTCACCCACTCGCGCACGCGCGGCATCTTCGCCACGAGCGAGACCGCCGCCGTCACGGCTGCGCCACGCAGCTCGTCGTCGATCGCCGCGTCACCGAGGCGCGGCTCGAACGAGGTCTCGCCGGGCTCGAGCCGCACCACCGCAGCGGCGGCGAGCACATCGTCCTCGGACCACTCCTGCGAATCCGCCTGCCTCGCCAGCGCGGCGGCCGTCACCGCCCGGTAGAGCGCGCCCGAGTCCACGTGGCGGAAGCCGAGCTCCTTGGCGACCCACTTCGCGGTGGATGACTTGCCCGACGCCGCCGGGCCGTCGATGGCGACGACCAGAGGCCGGCGACGTTCAGGCGCGGCGGGCTTCGGCAAGGGCATCCCAGAAGGTAGGGTACGAGACCGCGACGCACGACGGGTCGTCGAGCGTGATCGCGTTGCCCGCCACGGCGCCCAGCACGCCGAACGCCATCGCGATGCGATGATCGCCGTGGGTGATCACGCGACCGCGCAGGGGCCGGTCGCTGCCGCGCACGACGAGGCCGTCGGGGAGTTCCTCCGCATCGGCGCCCAGCGCACGCAGGTTGGAGACCATCGAGCGGATGCGGTCGCTCTCCTTGACGCGGAGCTCGGCGGCACCCGTGATGCGCGTCTCGCCCGCCGCGCGCGCGGCGACGCAGGCGAGCAGCGGGAGCTCGTCGATGAGCGCCGGGACCTCCGCCCCACCGATCTCGACGGCGTGGAGCACGCCCGGCCGCACCGAGATCGTCGCGACCGGCTCCCCACCCTGCTCCGATTCCGAGGCATACCGCACGCTCGCCCCCATGCGCTCGAGCACGCGCATCGCCCCGACGCGCGCCGGATTGACGCCCACGTTCTCGAGGGTGACCGTGTGGCACGCACCCAGCGCGGCGAGTCCCGCGAGGAAGGCGGCGCTCGACGGGTCGCCCGGCACCTCGGTGTCCGCCGAGTCGAGGCGTGCGGCGGGCTCGAGCGTGACCACGAGCCCCTCGGAGCGCAGGGCGACCCCGCGGGCCCGGAGCATCCGCTCCGTGTGGTCGCGCGTCGCAGCCGGTTCGTGCACCTCGACCGGCACGTCGGCGACGAGGCCCGCGAGCAGGATCGCGCTCTTGACCTGCGCGCTCGCCACCTCGGAATGCCAGGTGAGGCCCCGCAGCGCGCCGCCCTGCACCGTCATCGGCAGTCCGCCGTGCGCGGGCAGCGCGACCGTGGCACCCATCGCGTCGAGCGGCGCAGCCACGCGCCGCATCGGGCGCGCACTCAGGCTCGCATCGCCGATGAAGCGCGCCGTGACGCCCGCCCCCGCCACCACCCCGGCCATGAGGCGGGCCGTGGTGCCGCTGTTTCCGCAGTCGAGATCACCGTCCGGCGCGCGGAGACCGCGCAGGCCCACGCCGGCGATCACGACCTCTTGCGCGGAGAGCGCGGGGATCGTGACGCCGAGCTGCCGGAGCACCGCGGCCGTGGACTCGATGTCCGCCGAGCGGAGCAGCCCGCGCACCCGCGAGCGGCCTCGCCCAAGGACCGCCAGGATCAGCGCGCGGTGGGAGATCGACTTGTCGCCCGGCACGCGCATCAGCGTGCCCTCACCGGAGCCACTCCTCGAGCGCGGTGGCCAGGTCGGTCTTCTCATCGCGGTACTTCACGATCACGGGCGTCTGCAGCGAGAGTCCCTCGGCCGCGGCGAAGCCGCCCTTCACGGCGCGCGCTCCCGGCACCACCACGGCGCCGGACGGGATCTCGAGCGGCGCGATGGCGGAGCCGCGGTACACGGTCTCCCGCACGAGGTCGAACACCGGCGTGCCACGCGTGAGCACGACGCCGGCCGCGAGCACGGCCGAAGAACGGACGACCGTCCCTTCGTACACGCCGCAGTTGCCGCCGACGGTCACGTCGTCCTCGATGATGACCGGCGATGCGTTCACCGGCTCGAGCACGCCGCCGATCTGCGCCGCGGCACTGAGGTGCACCCGCGCGCCCACCTGCGCGCACGATCCGACGAGGGCGTGCGAGTCGATCATCGTGCCCGCCCCGACCCAGCTGCCGACGTTCACGTACATCGGCGGCATGCAGACGACGCCGGGCGCGACGTACGCGCCGCGCCGGATGGTCGAGCCGCCGGGCACGATGCGCACCTGGTCGGCAACGGTGAGCCGGCGCGTCGGGTACGTATGCTTGTCGAAGAAGTGGAACGCCGAGTCGTCCGCCCCCAGCTCGACGAGGCGCCCGACGCGGAAGCCGAGGAGGATGCCGCGCTTCACCCACGGCACGGCGCGCCAGACGCCGTCGTCGCCACGGCGCGCGGCGCGCACCGCACCGGTCTCGAGCGCCGTGAGCAGGTCGTGCACGACCTGCTCTGCCTCCGGCGGCAGCGCATCCGCGGCGAGCGCGAAGAGCGCCTCCACCCGGCGCTCGAGCATCGTCGGGTCCGGCATGCCCGTCACAGCTCCACTCCCGCGTGGCGGAGCGCCGTCTCGAGCGCGGGGAGGTGCTTCGGGTCCATGGGCACCAGCGGGAGACGAAGGACGTTCCGCATGCGCCCCATGCGGGCGAGGGCCGCCTTGATCGGGATCGGGTTGGATTCCACGAACGCGGCCTCCACGAGCGGCGCGAGCCGGTGGTGCCACTCGCGCGACTCCTTGGCGTCCCCGCAGGCGATCGCGTCGCAGAAGGCCGCGCAGGCGCGCGGGACCACGTTGGAGATCACGGAGACCACCCCCTCTGCGCCGGCACTCATGACGGCGAGGGTCAGGCCGTCATCGCCGGCGAGCACCCCGAACCCGGCCGGACGGTGGCGGATGATCTGGTCGATCTGTGCCGGATTCCCGGAGGCCTCCTTCACCGCCACGATGTTCGGGTGCTCGGCCAGCGCGAGCGTGGTCTCTGCCGCCATGTTGCTCGCCGTGCGACCCGGCACGTTGTACAGCACCACCGGGACCGGTGACGCGTCCGCGATCGCGCGGAAGTGGGCGAGGAGCCCGCGCTGCGGCGGCTTGTTGTACATCGGCGAGACGTGCAGCAGGTGCGTGGCCCCCGCGGCGGCGAGCAGCTTCGAGGCGGCGATCGCCGCTGCCGTATCGTTCGAGCCCGCGCCCGCGATCACGGGCACGCGCTCGCGCACCGTCTCGACGGTGCGCTGCACGACTCGCTCCCGTTCGGCGAGCGTCAGGGTGACGGCCTCCC
>JAOUHR010000262.1 GCA_029884515.1 Gemmatimonadota bacterium | reverse complement strand
TCACGCCGCGCGCCGGAGAGACGCTCGTCTTCGGGCGCGTGCGCTTCTTCCACGATGGACGCGAGTTCTTTCCCTGGAACGTGAGCCTCGTTCCCCCTCCGGTCGGGACGGATACGGAGCGGCACCTGTGGTTGCTGCGCCTGGGACGGCGCGCCGTCTCGGCCGAGGTGCATCCCGACCCCGATGGCTCGCTGGCGGTGTGGCTCGCCAGCGGCGACTACGCCCTGATCGGCAGCACGCGGACCGTGACGTCGGGCGCGCCGCCGTACCAGGTCGTGGCGCTCCTTCGGGTTCCGGCGGGGCCGGTCGCGGCGTATGCCGGTGAACTGCACATGAGGACCGAGCGCCGCGAGGGCGGGCATCTGTCGGATGTGCTCGGCGAGAGGTCGGTCACCCTGTTGCCGATGGAGATCGCCCGGGTGACGCTCGAGCAGAGGCTCGGGGCCCTGCCGGAGACACCCGTCCTGTCGGCATGGTGCGCCGGCGAGCATCTGCCCGGCTTCAACGATGCCACGCTCGCCACGCGCGCGAAGGAACTCCTGGACCGCGCATGCGCCGACGCGCCCGGCCCCGCGCTCGGCACCGGCTTCACCGTGATCACCGCCACCGCCACGCTCGCGATCGCGCGCCCCGAGGTCATCAGCGGTGCGGGCCAGACCGCCATCGCGGGAACGCAAGTCGCGGTCGCGCCGGCGGTGCGGGTCCTCGACGTGCTCGGCAATCCAGTGCTCGGGCTTTCCGTGACGTTCACTCCGTCCGGGAACGGCATCGTCTCCGGATCGCCCGCCCAGCTCCTGGCCGGGGGGATCGCGACGCCTTCGTCCTGGCGCCTTGCGACGATCCCGGGCGAGAACACCCTCACGATCACGGTGCCCGGGTTCGCGGGCACCGTGACGCTGACGGCGATCGGCTTCTAGCGCGGGGCTGGCGCGGGATCGCGCCCCGCACGAGGGGCAAGGTGCTCGAGGACGGTCGTGTTCCGGCGTTGGCTATATCATTGAAGCGGCGGAGCGCGACCTCCGGGTTGTGCCGCGCACTCAGGGGGCGACCGTTCAGGGCTGCTCGAGTTCTCGGAGGCCGTGGTCGACGAGATCCGTGAGCTCTCGGAGCACGTGTACGTGGACCTCGACAAGGACGGCCATCTCGTGAGCATGACGATCGAGCATGCTGCGGCGACCGCTCACTTGCATCGTGTCTGATCGGACGCAGCTCGAGCTCGCATCCGCCATAGTGAACCCTTCCCACTCGAGGCCAATGATGCATCGCCTGCTCCTGCTCGCCGCGACTGCCGCCGTGCTCTCCGCGCCGCGCGCCGCCCACGCGCAGTCGGCGGACCACGCCGCCGTGCTCGCGACGGTGAACGCCTTCCACGCCGCGCTCGAACGCGGCGACTCCGCCGCCGCCCTCCGGCAGCTCGCCCCCGATGTGCGGATCCTCGAGTCCGGCGGCCTCGAGTCGCTCGCGGACTACCGCGATCATCACCTGCCGGGCGACATCGCCTTCGCGAAGGCGGTGCCGAGCGTGCGCGCGGAGCCCACGGTGGTGGTGCAGGGGGATGTCGCGTGGGTGGTCGGGTCGAGCCGCACCACGGGGACGTACCGCGAGCGCGCGATCAACAGCGCGGGGGCGGAGCTGATGGTGCTCAGCAGGACCGCGGAGGGGTGGCGCATCCGGGCGATCCACTGGTCGTCGCGGGCGGTGCGTACGCCGTAGGGTGAGGGCATCGCCCGTCTCATTCCCGGAGCATCCGGAGCCCGAATGCTGAAGCGTGCGTCGTTCCTGTTCCTGTCGGCTCTCGTCGCCGCCTCCGCCTCGAGAGCCGGCGCGCAACCGCGCCAGCCCGCGGACTACATCGCCCGCATCGAGGCCGCGCAGCCCGGCGCCGACAGCCTCGGCCGCATGACCATCCCCGAACTGATGCGCACCTTCGGCGTGCCAGGGATGAGCGTCGCCGTGATCCAGGACTCGCGCATCCACTGGGCCAAGGGGTATGGCATCGCCGACGTCGAGACCGGCGCCGCGGTGGACACCGGCACCCTCTTCCAGGCCGCGTCCATCAGCAAGCCGGTGAACGCCATGGCCATGCTGAAGGCCGTGCAGGACGGACTCTTCGGCCTCGACGACGACATCAACACCATCCTCCGGTCGTGGCGACTCGACGGCGGCGGGTTCACGCGCGACCGCCCCGTCACGCCCCGCACGCTCCTCAGCCACATCTCCGGCCTGGGCGACGCCTTCGGCTTCCCGGGCTACGCGCCCGGCGCGCCGCTGCCCACCGTGGTGCAGCTGCTCGAGGGACGCGATCCCTCCAACACGGGCCCGATCTTCATGGAACGGGCGCCGTGGACCGCGTACGAATACTCCGGCGGCGGCGTCGTCCTCTCGCAGCTCGCCCTCACGGACGCGCGGCGGAAGCCGTACGCGGAGATCCTGCGCACCACCGTGCTCGAACCCCTCGGCCTCTCGCGCAGCACCTTCGAGCAGCCCCTCTCCGCCGCGCGCGACCGGAACGCCGCGCGCGCGCACGACCGGGCGGGGAAGGGCCGCGGCCCCAAGTGGCACGTGTATCCCGAGCTCGGCGCCGCGGGACTCTGGACCACGCCCTCCGACCTCGCGCGCTTCGCCATCGAGGTGGAACGCTCGGCGCGCGGCGAGTCCAACCGCGTCCTCTCCCGCGCGATGGCGCTGGAGATGGTCACGCCCGTCGGACTCGGCGGCAACGCGGTCGGCTTCGGGATCGGGAAGCGCGGCGAGGGCTGGTACTTCAGCCACGGCGGTTCGAACTGGGGCTTCCAGTCGAACCTCATCATGCACAAGGTGAAGGGGTACGGCCTCGCGGTCATGACGAACGCCGACGGCGGCGGCCCGGTGATGGAGGAGGTCCTGCGCCGCGTGCGCCGCGCGTACGAGTGGGACAGCGAGGCCACGCCCGTCCCGCGCGGATACGACCCGCCCGTCACCACGCCGCCGGTCAGCGTGCCTGCGGAGGTGCTCTCCCGCTATCCGGGCCGGTACGCCGGCGGCGACCTCGACCTGACGGTGCGACTCGAGAACGGCGTGCTGCAGGCGAGTTCGGGCGCCGCGTGGGCTCCCTTCGTGGCGCTCTCGGAGACGCAGTTCCTCATCGGCGGCAACACCCGCGTTCGCTTCGTGGTGGATGACACCGGCGCGGTGACGGGGCTGGCGGTGCGGATCTCGGGGAAGGACGTTCTGCTCAAGCGGCAGTAAGCTGGATTCCACCGTAGAATTCCATCCGCCTCATCCCGGAGTGCTCACATGCGCATCATCACGCACGTCCTCCTCCTCGCCGCCGCCCTGCCGCTGGCCGCCGTCGCGCAGGCGCAGCCGGCCCCCGCCGCGCGGCCCGCCTCCGACCCGTCGATCGCCGCCCTCCGGACCAACTGGCAGCAGGTGATCGAGAACGTCACCGCCGCCGCCGAGGAGCTCACCGAGGCCGAGTACGCGTATCGCCCGGTGGCGACCGTGCGCACGTTCGGGGAGCTCATCGGGCACATCGCCGGCTCGCAGGACCTGATGTGCGCGGCTGCGCTGGGAGAGCCGCAGCCCGCCGAGGACGCCGTGGAATCCTCGGCGAGGACGAAGGCCGCGCTCGTGGCGGCGCTGAAGGCGTCGACCGACCACTGCGCGAAGGCCTACGCGATCACCGCCGCGCAGGCGGCCATCGCCACCGAGATGTTCGGCTCACCCACCACGCGCGCAGGCGCGCTCGCCCTCAACGCGGTGCACGACGGGGAGCACTACGGCAACATCATCACGTACATGCGGATGATGGGGAAGGTGCCGCCGTCGAGTCGGCGGTAGGGTCGTGCGCCGACCGCTCCTGATCCTCTTCGCCCTCGCGCTCGCACTCCCGGCCGCGTCCGCGCAGTCGCACCTCGAGGCCCGCAACCGCTGGGCCCGGCTCTGCGAGATGCGCCGCGAGAAGTTCGACCGCATCCTCCCCGAGGCGATGCGCGAGAACGGCATCGACATGTGGATCGTCGCGATGCGCGAAGGGCACCCCGACCCGCTCTGGGAGCTGCTCGGCCGCGGCTACATCGGCACCACCGGGTACTTCATCTTCACCGACCGCGGCGGCGACCGCATCGAGCGCGTCGCGATCGACGTCACCGACCACAACCGCGAGGCGTGCGGGGCGTA
>JAOUHR010000261.1 GCA_029884515.1 Gemmatimonadota bacterium | reverse complement strand
CTTCGGCGACGGCGGGCGCCAGCCGGGCCAGTTCTTCGCGGTGCACAGCATCGCGACCGACTCCAAGGGCAACATCTTCACGACCGAGACCTACGAGGGGAAGCGGCTGCAGCGCTTCGTGTACAAGGGCATGCGCGCCGTCTCGAAGAAGGACCAGGGAGCGCCCTGGCCGGGGCGGATGTGACCGCCGCGTCGCAGGAGCGGGCGCCGACGGGGCCCGTGATGGCGGGGCCGCGCGCCGCGACCAGTCTCTTCGTCTGGGGCTGGTACCTCACGTTGCTCGGCGCGGCGCTCCTGCTCATCCCGAACGCGATCCTCACCCCCTTCGGGCTCCCCCCCACGGAGGAGGTGTGGATCCGCGTGGTGGGGATGTTCACCGTGCTGCTCGCGCACTTCAGCTTCTCCTCTGCGCGCACGCGCAACCTCGACTACATGCGCTGGAGCGTGCAGGCGCGTCTCGCGGTGCCGTTCTTCTTCATCGCCTTCGTGCTCGCGGGGTGGGTGCCGGCGGCCCTGATCGCGTTCGGGCTCGTGGACGTGGCCGGCGCCAGCTGGACCTGGTGGGCGCTGCGCCGCGACGCCGGCCTCTGAGCCTCAGGGGACGATCACGGTCCTGAGCGGCGCCCGGAAGGCATCGAGCTCATCCAGCACGGCGTTCACGACGCCGGCGTCGAGCGGCACGGTGCGGACGACCACGTCGCTGAGGTCGAGCGTACCGCGGGAGGCGAACTCCAGCAGGAGCGGCAGCTCCGTGAGCAGGTGGTCGTTCGAGCCGATCAGTTCCGTCTCGGGGCCGAGCAGCTCGCGGTAGCTGTCCACTTCCATGGCGGTGCGTGAGAGGCCCGCGATCACCGCGCGGCCATGCACGGCGAGCATCTGGAGCGATTGCCGCATGGTGGCCGGCGACCCCACCAGTTCGAGCGCCACGTCCACACCGCGCCCCTGCGTCGCGTCGCGCACGGCCCGCACCGCGTCCACCGCACGGGCGTTCACCACCGTGGCGCCGTGCCGTGCGGCGACGGCGAGCTTCGCGTCATCGAGGTCCACCGCGATCACCTGCGACGCGCCGAGCGCGCGCGCGAGCTGTACGGCGGAGATCCCGAGCCCGCCGACGCCGACGACGGCGACGGTCTCGCCTGCCGCGAGCCGTCCGCGCCTCAGCGCGTGCAGCGAGGTCGACGAGGAGCACATCATCGCGGCGCCGTGCTCGAAGGAGATCGCTGCCGGCAGCGGCACCGCGTTCCGGGCGGGCACCACGATGTGCTCCGCGTACCCGCCGTCGCGATGGTGCCCGATCATCTGCCCCGTGGGGCAGAACTGCTCGCGCCCCGCCGCGCAGTGCGCGCAGCGGCCACAGGTCACGAGGTAGTGCAGGCAGACGCGATCCCCGGCCGCGTGGGTCGTCACACCCTCGCCGAGGGCCGCAACCTCGCCCGCGACCTCATGGCCCAGCGTGACGGGCGCCTTCAGCGTCGCCGAGCGCCCCGCGCGATAGTGCGCATCGGAGTGGCAGATGCCGGCGGCGCGCACGCGGACGACCACCTCGCCGGGGCCGGCCACCGGCGCCGGGAGGTCGGCGGCGACGATGGGGGAGCCAACGCGTTCGAGTCGAAGGGCACGCATGCGGGGGAGGGGAGAGAGGGTCAGCGGTCTGCAATATGGCCGCGTTGACTCCGCGGTGGGGCTGGCGACCGCGCCGCCGGCGTCCTTCGTAGATTCCGCAGTCCCCGCGAGACACACCCTCCCCGAGAAAGGCCTCCGATGCACTTCCGTCGACCCGCCGCGATCCTCCTCGCACTCGTCACGCTCGTCGCCGTCTCGGCTGGCGCGCAGGACCGCCTGCGCTCGATGCCGGGTTTCGAGCAGTACACGGCGATGGCGCCCAGGATCGCGAACGCGGTCAAGTCGGGCGCCGTGACGCCCCAGTGGGCCGACGACGGCAAGTCGTTCGAGTACACCCGCGACGGGAAGCGCTGGCGCTTCGACGTGGCGACGAAGCAGGTGTCCGAGGCGCCCGCGTCCACGGGCAATGGCAGCGGGGTCCGTCGTGGCGGCCCCGGCCGCGGCCGGCAGGCCGCCGAGGCGTGGACCGCCGATTCGTCCATGAAGGCGATCTACCGCGACCGGAACCTCTACATCGCCAACCGCGACGGCTCCGGCGAGCGCCAGCTCACCACCGACGGCAGCGAGGCGGGCCGCATCAAGTACGGCACCGCGAGCTGGGTCTACGGCGAGGAGCTGGGCCAGACCACCGCGATGTGGTGGTCGCCGGACGGGAGCAAGCTCGCCTATTACCGGTTCGACGAGCGCCCCGTGAAGGACTACTTCCTGCAGACGGAGCAGACGTCGGTGCAGGGATCGGTGGAGACCGAGGCATATCCGAAGGCGGGCACGGAGAACCCGATCGTGGACCTCTTCGTGTACGACCTCACGAGTGGCAAGAGCACGCGCATGGACGCGCGCGATGGCAAGCCGCTCACCGACGAGGTGGTGGGCCACTACGTGTATCGCATCAACTGGCGCAAGGACGGCACGGAGCTCCTGCTCAATCGCACGAACCGCCGGCAGAACGTGATGGAGTTCACCGCCTGCGCGCCGGCGACGGGGACGTGCCGCGTGATCGTGCGCGAGGAGTGGCTCGCCAGCTGGACCGACAACTCGCCGACGATCCGCTGGCTCGAGGACGGCCAGCGCTTCCTCTGGGAGTCCGACCGCACCGGCTTCTCGAACTACTACCTGTACGACATCTCCGGGAAGCTGCTCGCCACACTCACCGCACATCCCTTCGAGGTGGCGGGCATCGTGCAGGTGGACGAGAAGGCGAAGCAGCTGTGGTACTACGCGCGGAGCGGCGACAACTTCATGAAGCTGCAGCTCCATCGCGTGGCGCTCGACGGCAAGGGCGGCAGGCGGCTCACCGATCCGGCCTTCAACCACACCGTGAGCGTCTCGCCGGACGGGAAGTACTTCACCGACGTGGCGCAGACGCACGCCACCGCGCCGATGACACGGCTGATGGACGCGAACGGCAAGGCGCTTGCGACGGTCGCCGAGAGTGACCTCGCGGGATTCAAGGCCGCGGGGCTCAAGCCGGTGGAGATGTTCACCTACACCGCTGCGGACGGCGTCACGAAGCTCAACGGCATGCTCCACAAGCCGTCGACCTTCGATCCCGCGAGGAAGTACCCGGTGCTCTTCTCGGTGTACGATGGCCCGGCGACGAACGGCGCGCGCGAGCTCTTCAGCGCGCCGATGTCGATGACGGAGTACGGGTTCCTGGTCGTCACGCTCGACACCCGCAGCGCGGCCGGCCGGGGCAAGAAGGCGCTCGACGCGATCTACGAGAAGCTCGGTATCGTCGAGATCGACGACTTGGCCGCGGCCGCCAGGTACCTCGCGACGCTCCCCTACGTGGACGGCGGCCGCATCGGGATCTTCGGCACCTCGTACGGCGGCTACGCCTCGGCGATGGCGATCCTGCGCCACCCGGAGTCCTTCGCCGCGGCCTCGGCCTCGTCGGCCGTGACCAGCTGGAAGAACTACGACACGATCTACACCGAGCGGTACATGTACACGCCCGAGGTGAACGCCGAGGCGTACCGCGCCGGGAGCGCGATGGAGTACGCCAAGGACCTGAAGGGGCGGCTCATGATCTACTACGGCACGGCCGACGACAACGTGCACCCGAACAACGCCATGCAACTCATCCGCGCGCTGCAGCAGGCGGGGAAGAGCTTCGAGGTGCAGGTGGGGCCCGATGCCGGCCACAGCGGGATCAACCCGCAGCGGATGATGGAGTTCTTCATCGACGCGCTCGTGCTCAGCAAGGGCGACAAGGTGGCGATGGACTAGACGCCCTCGGCGTCTCCGGCGATGGACGCCGCGCGCCGGGTCTCCGCCGCGCGGTACCGCCGCAGCCACTCCTCGCTCCATCCCGCGAAGCGCCCGTCCACGATCGCGCGGCGGGCCTCGGCCATGAGGCCGAGCAGGAAGGCCACGTTGTGCAGCGCCACGAGCCGGAGGCCGAGCATCTCCTCGGCCACGAAGAGGTGCCGCAGGTAGGCGCGGTCGTACTGCGTGCAGGCGGGGCAGGGGCACCCCTCCACGAGCGGGCGCCGGTCGAGCCGGTGGCTCGCGCGCCGCACCTGCACGGTGCCGTCGGG
>JAOUHR010000260.1 GCA_029884515.1 Gemmatimonadota bacterium | reverse complement strand
GTGCGTCTGGATCGTGGGGTCCTCGTCGTGCAGGCGGTGCAGGCCGTTCTGCAGCTTCTCCTCGTCCGCCCGGGCGGTGGCCTCGATGGCGAAGCTCACGAGCGCGTCGGGGAACGCGATGGGCGGCAGCCGCACCGGGTGCGCCTCGGTGCTCAGCGTGTCGTTGGTATGCGTCCCCCGCAGCTTCGCCACGCACCCGATGTCTCCCGGATACAGCCGCGGCACCTCCACCCGCTCCTTCCCCTGCGGTACGGCAAGGTGCGAGAGCTTCTCCGGTGCGCTACGCGTCGCGTTGTACACCTCGGCCCCGTTGGCCACCGTCCCGCTGAACGTCCGGAAGAAGGTCACCTCGCCCACGTGCGGCTCGGCCGTCGTCTTGAAGACCAGCGCCGTGAACGGCGCGTCCTCCTTCGGATGGATCTCCACGGTCCGGTTCCCCTCGGCACCCTTGAGCGCGTGGAGCTCCTCCATCTCGTACGCATTCGGCATCAGCTGCACGAGGAAGTCGAGCACCGTCGGGATGCCGTACGTAAGCTGGGCCGAGCAGCAGAGGAGCGGGAAGAGCTCGGCCTTCTTCATCGCGTTCTTCATCGCCCGGATCTCGTCCTCCGTCCGGATCTCCTCCTCCGCGAAGAAGCGCTCGAGGAGGTCGTCGTCCGTCGCGGCGATCGCCTCCACCATTTCGGCGTGGTAGCGCTTGAAGCGCTCTTCCTCCGCCTTGGGGATCGACACCTCCTCGTACTCGCCCGACTTGGTGCCCGCCCTGAAGAGGTGCGCCCTCTTGGTGAAGAGGTTGATGATCCCCTTGAACCCGGCACCCGAGCCGATCGGGATCTCCACCGGCACCACTTTGTTGGTGAGCCGCTCCTTGATCGCCTCGTACGCACGGTCGAAGTCGGCCGTGTCCTTGTCCATCATCGTGACCACGAAGAGCACGGGGTCGGCGCGCTTCACCGCCTCGCGGAACATCCGCTCGGTGCCCACCTCCACGCCCCCGGTTGCGCCCACCGCCACCAGCGCGCCGTCCGCTGCCACCAGGCCAGCGATCGCGTCGCCCGCGAAGTCGGAGTAGCCCGGCGTGTCGAGCAGGTTCACCTTGGCGTCCTTCCATTCGGCGTGCGCGCAACCGAGGGAGATCGAATAGCCGTGCGACACCTCCTCGGGGGCGGTGTCAGTCAGCGTCGTCCCGTCCTTGATGTTCCCGTGGCGTTTCGAGGACCCGGAAACGAAAGCGAGCGCGTCGACCAATGTGGTCTTCCCGCTCGCGCCATGGCCCACCACCGCGATATTGCGGATCTCTTCGCTCTTGTATTCCCGCATGGGACACCCTCCTCCCGCCTCCTGGCGGGCGCATAGGGGGACTGGGAGGGTGCAACAGGTTCAGCGCGAACGCAAGAAGGGGGACTCCCGCACCAGGTGCAGGAATCCCCCCCTTTGCCCGCCGTCCCCCGGATTACGCCGCTTCGTACTCGTCGAAGTTCGCCGCGTCGGCCTCGCGCTGCCTGGCCAGCGTGTCCGACGAGCGCCCGAGAGTCCCCGTCGACAACTGGTAGGTGAGCGCGCGCCGCGTTCCGGCCGGCCAGTCCTTCATCAGGAGGCCCGCGAGCAGCCGGCGGATCGCCTGGCCACCCTCTGCGAGCAGCTCGCCCGCGGTCTCGCGCAGCACCGTGAGCGGGATCGTGAGGTCCTGCCGGATGAGTTCGCCGGTGCCATGGTCGCGCCAGCGCGTGTCGCCGCTTGCGCCCGTCGTCTCCGAGACGTGCAGCTCACGCAGCACACCCGACGCGCCATTGCCGGCGCGGCGCGCTTCCACGGCGGTCGCGAGCGCGAGCGCCAGCGACTCGGGCGTGGGCACGCCATAGAGCGTCACCACATCACGTGATGGATGCTCGAGCGTATCCGGCGAGGCCACCGAACACACCCGCGCGATCGACTTCTCCGCCGTCGTCGCTGACTCCTCCCACTGCACCATCACATCCATCATCGCGATCCGATCCTTTCGTCAAGTGTTTCGTCGCCGGGTGTGCGCCCGCTCTACCCATGATACACCGACACCGTCACATCGGTTGGCGGTGAGCAGCAGGCGGACAGCGGTTGTTTCACGATGGTGACACCTTCGTGTGACCCACCGCACAACCACCGTTCCGCCTGCCCTCACCATCGGAAGCGGCCGCCGGAGACCCACGCACCCCACGCACGCAGGGCGACGGCCTTAACCTTTCACGCCGTCCGGTCGTAGGAGAGGTATGCGCCCTCCACTCCAGGCAGCGGTCTTCATCCTCATCGGCAGCGCCGCGTGCGCGCCGCATGTGCCGCACACCGTCGATGCCAGTGCGCTTCAGATGCCATCGAGCCTCGAGCTCTCGGCGCCCCGTGAGCAGGCCGCCGACGAGCAGGTGGCGCATGTCCTGAGCCGGATCACCTTCGGCGCACGCCCCGGGGACGTCGCCCGCGTTCGCGCGATGGGAGTCGATGCGTTCATCGCGCAGCAACTCCGGCCCGAGCGAATCGCGGACCCGCGTCTCGAGGCGTGGCTGAACCAGTTCGAGACACTCGACCTGACGTATCCGGAGATGCAAAAGGCATACCCCCGTCCGGCTGATGCCTTGCAGAAGCTCAACGCTGCGAACCGTAACTCCTTGAGCGCCGCGGACTCAGCGGCGTACCGGCGCATCGCCGAGGGCTTCCGCAAGGTGACCGCCGAAGTGCAGTCCGCACGCGTCGGTCGTGCGCTGCTCACGGAGCGCCAGCTCGACGAAGTGATGACCGACTTCTGGCTCAACCACTTCTCCGTCTTCCAGGGCAAGGGCCCCAACGAGCGCTTCATGCTCGCGGAGTACGAGAACCGTGTGATCCGTCCGCGTGCGATGGGCAAGTTCCGTGACCTGCTCGGCGCCGTCGCCAAGAGCCCGGCGATGCTCTTCTATCTCGACAACTGGCAGAGCGCCGCCGATAGCGGGCGGCCGCGCGCGATGCCGCCGCGCATGGCGGCGGGCCGCAACCGCGGCCTCAATGAGAACTACGGGCGCGAGTTGCTTGAGCTCCACACGCTTGGCGTGGACGGCGGTTACACGCAGCAGGACGTGATCAATGTCGCGCGCGCCCTCACCGGGTGGACCTTCCTCCCGCAGCGGCCGCAGCAGGCCGAGATCGAGCGGGCGATGGGAAACGCCGGCGGACGACTCGGGCGCGCCGGCCAGCAGCGCGCCGCGCGGATGGTGGCACAGCGCCTGCCCGAGGTCGGCACGTTCTACTTCAACCCCGGCGTGCACGACGCGGGGGACAAGGTGGTGCTCGGCCACCGCCTCAAGGCGGGCCGGGGCATCGAGGACGGCGAGGAGGTGCTCGACCTCGTCGCCCGCGATCGGGCGACCGCGCGCCATATCGCGACCAAGCTCGTACGCCGCTTCGTGAGCGACGACCCGCCTGAGGAACTGGTGGACCGCGCCGCCGCGACCTTCTCCCGTACCGACGGCGACATCCGCGAAGTCGTGCGCACGATCATCACCGGCCCCGAGTTCTTCTCGCTCGACGCGTTCCGCGCGAAGGTGAAGACGCCGTTCGAGGTGGTGGTGAGCGCGCTCCGCGCCCTCGACGCCGCCCCAGACCCCTCGCCGCGCACCGCCGCCGTGGTGGGCCTGCTCGGCCAGCCCATCTATGGACGCCAGACCCCGGACGGATGGCCCGACGTCGCCAGCGAGTGGATGGGCACCGGTGCGATCCTCAGCCGCATCAACTTCGGCCTCGCCGTCGGCGCGAACCGCCTCCCCGGCGCCCGTCCCACCGACTGGCCCGGCGCCGATAAGGTCGCCAACGCCGACCGTGCCACGCAGGTGGACGCTGTGATCGCCGCCTTCCTCGGCGGCCGGGTATCACCCGAGACACGCGAGATCCTCATCACCGGCAGGAATCCGTTGCACACGGGCGAAGCCACCGACGGCGATCGTCCCATCCCCCCACTCCAGGGCCTCGCGCAGATCGTGGGGCTCGCCATCGGAAGCCCTGAGTTCCAGAGAAGGTGAGAGGTGTGAGGTGGGAGGTGTGAGGTGTGAGGTGAAGACACCGATCCCACCCGAACACCCCTCCCCTCTCACGTCTCCCCTCTCCCCTCTGCCTCTATGCACCGCCGCGTCTTCGTCCGCTCAGGCGCCCTGGCCCTGGTCACG
>JAOUHR010000259.1 GCA_029884515.1 Gemmatimonadota bacterium | reverse complement strand
GTTCGCCAACCGCGGCGAGCTGCTGGTGCACAACCACCCGAACGGCTGGCTCGAACCCTCCGGCGCCGACCTCGAGGTCGCCGCCCGGCTGCACGACGACGGCATCGGGTTCGCGATCATCGACAATGAGGCGTCGCGCCTCTACGTGGTGGTGGAGGTCCCGGCGCCCCGCCCGAAGGTGGAGCTCGCGCCGGGCGACGTGGCCGGGATCCTCGGCCCGGACGGGCCGGTGGCGCGCGAACTCGGGCGCTACGAGGACCGGCCGAGCCAGCGCGAGATGGCGCGGCTCATTGCGCAGCTCTACTCGCGCGGCGGCGTGGGGCTCATCGAGGCGGGCACCGGCGTCGGCAAGTCACTCGGCTACCTCGTGCCGGCGCTCCGATGGGCCGCCGAGAGCGGGGAGCGCACCGTGGTGAGCACCAACACCATCACGCTGCAGGAGCAGCTCACCGGCAAGGACCTGCCGTTCCTCGAGACCGCGCTCACCGACCAGAAGGTGCGCTTCGCGCTGCTCAAGGGGTGGCGCAACTACCTCTGCCTGCAGCGCCTCGCACAGGCGCGGCTCCAGGGCCCCGCGCTCTTCGACGAGGGCGCCGAGGGAGAACTGGCCATGCTGGAGGCGTGGGCAGGGCGCACCACCGACGGGTCGCTCGCCGACCTGCCGACGCCGCCGCGCGCCGAGGTGTGGGACGAGGTGGCCGCGGAGGGGGACCTCTGCACGCGGCTCCGCTGCCCGCACTTCGAGCCCTGCTTCGTGTTCAAGGCGCGACGCTTCGCCGCGCAGGCGGATGTGGTGGTCGTCAACCATCACCTGCTGATGGCCGACGTCGCGGTGCGGCGCGCGTCGCAGCGCTGGGACGAGGCGGCGGTGCTGCCCGCGTACAAGCGCCTGATCGTGGACGAGGGCCATCACCTCGAGGACGCCGCGGCCGCGCACCTCGGGCAGTCGGTCTCGCGCCGCGGGCTCGACCGGCTCTTCGCGCGCCTCGAGCGCCGCGGCAAGGGCCTCCTCCCGGCACTCGAGCGCGCCCTCTCGCGGAGCGACGACCTGCTGAGCGTGGCGAGCCTCGACCTCGTGCACGCGCGGCTCGTGCCCTCGCTCGCCGCGGCGCGCGAGAAGAGCACCCTGCTCTGCGACCTGCTGAGCGGCTGGGTGGGCGCCCAGCGCGAGAACGTCATCCGGCTCACCGACGCGTTCGACGACGACCCCATCTGGCGCGCGGGCCTGGGCGCGGCGCTCGAGGACCTGCTGGTGGACGTGGAGCTGCTCGCCGACGGCCTGCGGCTGGTGCGCGAGCGGCTGGAGACGGACGAGCGGCGCGCCGAGGAACTGGCCCCGCTCCTGAACGAAGTGCGCGGTGTCGCGCGGCGCCTGCAGACCTCGGCCGAGGCGTTGCGCGCCGCGCTGCGCCCGGGGCGCGAGGGGCCGGCGCGGGTGCGCTGGCTCGAGATGCGCGGCGGCGAGGGGAACGTCGGCGCGACGGCAGTGCCGCTCGACCTCGCGCCGATCCTCCGCGAGGATCTCTTCCGGCGCGTCGAGACCGCGATCGTCACGAGCGCCACGCTCGCCGTGGGCGACGGCTTCGAGTTCATGACCCGGCGCCTCGGCCTCGACGACGAGGCGCTCGAGCCGATCACCGCGTCGCTCGCCTCGCCGTTCGACTACCCGCGGCAGGCGATGCTCGCGATCCCGAGCGACTTCCCGGCGCCGAACACCGACGGGGCGGGGCACCTGCGGCGCACGCTCGAGGCGGCGGTGGACCTCATCACCTTCGCCGGCGGCGGCGTGTTCTGCCTCTTCACGAGCCACCGCGACGTGAAGGAGGCCGCGCGCACGCTGCGCGAGAAGGGGATCGGCGGGCGCCACCTCCTGCTCGTGCATGGCGAGGCCCCGCGCGACGACCTCCTGCGGCGCTTCCGCGACCACGGCGACGCGGTGCTCATCGGCACCGCGAGCTTCTGGGAGGGAGTGGACGTGCCGGGGCGCGCGCTGCGCGGTCTCCTGCTCGGGCGCATCCCCTTCCGCGTGCCCACGGAGCCGATCACCGCCGCGCATTGCGAGGCGCTGGAGGCCGAGGGGCGCGACGCGTTCCGGGAGTACATGATCCCGCACGCGGCGCTGCGGCTCAAACAGGGTTTCGGCCGCCTGATCCGCACCGCGACGGACCGCGGCGCCGTGGTCATCTGCGACCCGCGCGTGGTAACGAAGGCGTACGGGCGTCGTCTCATCGAGGGACTCCCCCCGGCCGCGCGGATCCAGGGCCCCTGGGCGATGCTGCGGGACGAACTCGCCGCCTTCTACCGTCAGGCCCCCTCCGCCCCCGATGGGCTAGATTGAGGCATGGCACCTCCCGGGAAGATCGTCTGTGCGGGCCGCAACTACCGCGAACACGTCAAGGAGCTCGGCAACCAGCTGCCGACCACGCCCGTGGTGTTCCTCAAGCCGCCGTCGTGCGTGATCGCCGACGGTGCGCCCATCCGGCTGCCGATGGATGTGGGCCGCATCGACTTCGAGGGCGAGATCGGGCTGGTGATCGGGACGCGGCTCCGGAAGGCGACGCGCGCCGAGTGCGTGGCGGGCATCCGGGGGATCGTGGCCGTGAACGACGTCAGTGCGCGGGACCTGCAGAAGAGCGACCCCCAGTGGTGGCGGGCCAAGGGCTACGACACCTTCGGACCCATCGGGCCGGAGAAGCCCGGCACCCCCGACCTCACGGCACTCGAGGTGGTCACGCGGGTAAACGGTATCGAGCGCCAGCGGGGTCATAGCAGCGAGATGATCTTCCCCATCGCCGACCTGCTGGTCTTCATCAGCTCGGCGATCACCCTCGAGCCCGGCGACGTGGTCGCCACGGGGACGCCGGAAGGCGTCGGGCCGCTCAAGCCGGGAGACGAGGTGGAGGTGGAGGTCGTGGGATGGAGCAGGGTGCGCAACCCCGTGGTGGCCGACGCGTGAGCGAACGGAAGCGCCACCTCTTGCTGCCGACGCGGCGGGGCGACCCGCGTGCGTCGGTGGTGGCGTTCCTCCTCCAGCTCGCGCTCATCATCGTGATCGTGCCCACGCTGCTCGTGCCGATCGCCTTCGACTTCCTCCGCGACGACTCCGGGCGCACGGTGCAGCCCGAGCGGATCAGCTTCCTCGTCTCCCTGCCGCAGGGTGGTCCGACCACGCGCGAGGCCCCCAAGGCGGGCGGAGACGGACGCACGCCGGTCGCCTCACCGACGCCGGCCGCGCCCGTCGTCGCCCCGAGCACGGTCCCTTCGGCGGTGCCGACGCCCGGCGGGCCGCCGCGCGAGGCGCCCGGTGGCGTCGGCCCGCTGGTGGGCGGCGGCGGCCCCACGCAGGGCATCCGTCCCTCGTTCAACGACCGCCGCCTCTGGAGCGCGCCCGGCGACATCGTCGTCGCGCCGCTCATCCCGATGACGCGCGCCGATTCGCTGCGCACCCTGCTGCAGGAGACGGCGCGCCTCTACGTCGACTCCATGGTGCGCGCGAACCCGCAGGGGCGCCGGCCCGGCGACTGGACCTTCGAGCGCGGCGGGAAGAAGTACGGCATCGACCCGCAGTTCATCCAGCTCGGCGACTTCAAGATCCCCACCGCGCTGCTCGCGCTCCTGCCGATGAACGTGCAGGCCAACCCGACGGGCCTGGAGCGGGCGCGCCGGCTCTCGTCCATGCGCAGCGAGATCATCGAGCAGGCCGAGCGGCGCGCGCGCGACGACGACTTCTACGCGGCGGTCAAGGCGCTGCGCGAGCGGAAGGAGCGGGAGCGCGAGGAAGCCGCGGCGAAGAAGGCGGCCGATCCGGTCGTGCCGCCGGCGCGTCCGTAGTCCCTCCGGCGTTCGTCGGTCGCCGGCGCGTCCAGGGTCCTGCCCCCGTTCACTCGCCGGGGGCGTCCTCGTCCGGCCGCGGTGCCGTGAGCCGGAACACGCCGCAGAGGGGCCCGAGGATCGCGAAGTCGTCCGCGGCACCCACCTCGATGTCCTCGCCGCCCGGCACCGGTGCCCGGAGCACGAGGGTCGCGCCCAGCCGTTCCAGCGCGCGCACCACCACCGCGCCCCCCACGCGGGCGACCACCGGCCCCTCCTCGCGCGCCCGGGCGCTCGGATGCACCAGGAGGAGGTCCCCCTCGAGGATCGCGTGCGCCGGCGCGTCCTCGATCAGCGC
>JAOUHR010000258.1 GCA_029884515.1 Gemmatimonadota bacterium | reverse complement strand
GCCACCCACCACGAACAGCGTCAGCGTGTGCCCGACCCCCCAGAGCGCCCCGACGCGCGCCGCACGCGGCAGCGAGCGCTCGCGCGCGACGATCGCCGTCACGGCCACCACGTGGTCGGCGTCGGTGGCGTGCCGAAACCCGAGCAGGGCGCCGAGCAGGATCGCGGTGAAGGGGTCTGGGAGCATCGGTCAGCTGACCTTCTTCGTCTTCCGCTTGAGGAAGTCCATCAGGATGAACTGCCCGAGCGTCATCGTGTTCGTGAAGTAGGCGCGTCCCCGGGTGATCGAGCTGACCATCTTCACGAACTCCACCAGCGCGCGGTCGCGCGCGAGCATGAAGGTGTTCACCGGGATCGCGGCCTTCCGGCAGGCCGCCACTTCGGTGAGGGTCTCCTGGAGCACGAAGGTGTCGAGTCCCATCGCGTTCTTGTAGATGCGTCCGTCGGGCATCGTGAGCGCGCTCGGCTTGCCGTCGGTGATCATCACGATCTGCCGCATGTCCTTCTTCTGCGCGAGCAGGAGGCGCCGCGCCATCTTGAGCCCGGCCGCGGTGTTCGTGTGGTAGGGGCCCACCTGCGCCTTGGCCAGCGCGCCGAGCGGGATCTCCTCGGCGCTGTCGTGGAAGAGCACCACCTTGAGCGAGTCACCCGGGAACTGCGTGCGGATCAGGTGCGTGAGCGCGAGCGCCACCTTCTTCGCGGGGGTGAAGCGGTCCTCGCCGTAGAGGATCATCGAGTGCGAGCAGTCGAGCATCAGGACCGTCGCGCAACTCGAACGGTACTCGCTCTGCCTCACCATCAGGTCGCCGTAGTCGAGGTCGATCGGGAAATCGAGCGAGCCGGTGCGCAGCAGCGCGTTCCGCAGCGTCTCGTTCACGTCGAGGTTCAAGGCGTCGCCGAACTCGTACGGCTTGCTCCCCGCGTCGGCCTCGATGCCGGTCGCGAGGTGGGGCGTGTCGTGCGAGCCGAAGTGCGACTTGCCGAACCCGCCGAGGATGCCGCGCAGCGACTTGTAGCCGAGGAAGTCGATGCCCTTGCTCGTGAGGTCGAACTGCACGTCCTGCGCGGCGGCCTTGGCGAGCCCGCCGGGGCCGAGCACGCTCTGGTGCCCGGCCGGCGCCTGCGGGGCCTGGTCGGTCTTGAGGAAGCCCTCGGCGATCAGGCGCTGGACGATGTCGTCGAGGAGCTTGGAGAGCTTCGCTTCCGAGAGTTCGTCGCCGTCGCCGCGGAGCGCCTCGAGCATCTCGGGCGTGAACTGCCCACTCTGGATGAGGGCGTCGAGGATGGCCTGCCGCAGCGCATCGAGCGAGCGATCGCCCTCCGGCTCCTCCGGCCCGCCCCACGGATTGCTCGGGCCACCGCCAGCGAACCCCGACTGCAGCAGGAAGTCGGCGAGGTTGTCGAGCAGGGCCTGCAGGTCCACCTGGTCGGCGGACTCGGGGCTGAACTTCGAATAGGTGTGGAATCGCATCGGTCCCCGTTCTACCCCGCGAGGATGAGGAGTGTCAGATAGGTCAGGTAGCCGCCGAACAGCACCGCCCCATCGCGCCGTCCGAGCACGTGGCCGGTGCGCATCATCGGGTAGAGCACGAACGAGAGTCCGAGCAGCCACCAGAGGTCGAAGCTCACCATCTGCGGCGCGACGGTCAGTGGTGTGACGAGGGACGTCACGCCGAGGATCGCAAGGATGTTCAGGATGTTGGACCCGATCACGTTGCCGAGGGCAATCTCGTTCTGCCCGCGCTGCGCGGCCATGATCGAGGTGGCGACCTCCGGCGCGCCGGTGCCCGCGGCCACGATCGTGAGGCCGATGATGCGCTCACTCATGCCCGCCGCGCGCGAGATGGTGATCGCCCCGCGCAGGAGGAGGTCGCCGCCGAGGATCAGGATGCCGGACCCGATCCCGACGAAAAGGATCGCGCTGCCGATCGAGCGCAAGCGTGCCCGCGGCGCGATCATCTGCACGGTCTCGGCGAGATCCACCGCCTCCTCGGCCTCCAGTTCCGAGCGCCCCAGCCGCACCATGTAGGTGGTGAAGAGGATCAGCGCGGCCACGAAGAAGGCGCCCTCGAGCCGGTCGAGCGAACCGTCGCGCGCGAGGAGGAGCAGTTGGAAACTGGCGAGGAACATGAACGGCCACTCGAGCCGCACGGCGCTGCCGTGCACGCGCATCGGCCGGATGAGCGCCGAGACCCCCAGCACGACACCGATGTTGAAGATGTTCGAACCGATGACGTTGCCGAGACCGATGTCGTCGGCGCCGCGGAGCGCGGCCGAGAGGCTTACCGTGAGCTCGGGGAGCGAGGTGCCCATGGCGACGACCGTCAGGCCGATCACCGCGACCGGCACGCGAGCGGCGCGGGCGAGGGTCACCGCGCCGCGCACGAGTACGTCTGCGCCGCCGCCGAGCAGGGCGACGCCGACCACAACGAGGAGCACGGCCAGGGGGACGCTCACCCCGGGTAATCAAGCGACCGGGCAAGCTCGTGTCACGACTCCCTACCCTCGAAAGGCGATCGGCGTCGCGTGCCTTTTCGAATCCGCAGCGCGGGTCTTAGATTCCCGACCATGTTGCGGCGCTCCGCAGAACGCCGGGCTCATCCTCCACCTCGAGTCCCCTCGATGCGTGCGTCCATCCATCGTGTGTTGCTGTTCGTCGCCTTCAGCGTCGCGACCCTGGACCTACACGCGCAGGCGCCGCCACCATCCGCGGCTCCCGCAGCGGCTCCCGCAGCGGCTCCCGCAAGGGCTCCTGCCGCGACTGCCTGGCGCTTCGCCTGGCGCCTCGACCTCGGCACGACGTTCGACGACAACGTCTTCCTCCTCACGCCGACCAAGAAGCGCACGTTGGCGGTTCCGACCGTCGCGGAACAGGCGAGCGGGCGGTACGTGGACATGAGGAGCGCGTCCGATGCGATCACCACCATCGACCTCTCGCTCTCCGCCACGGCCAGGGGGTTCACCGGCCGCGACCTCGTCGTCACGCCGTCGCTCGCCTACGAGTGGTATGCGCGGAACGCGGAGCGGAGCAACATCACGGCCGACCTCGTGCTGGAGCAGGCGCTCCCGCATCAAGGGCGCGCGCGCGTGATCGCCTCACTGCAGCCGAAGTACTTCGCCCGGAACTATCTCGCGGACGCGGTCGACGCGAACGCCAACGGCACGATCGGCGCCGCCGAGCGCGTGTATGCGCGCGGAGGCTATCGGGAGAGTGCCGTGCGGGCCGACTACCGGCTCCGGCTCAGGAAGCCGCCGGCGGCCGGGGTGCCCGTGGCGTGGCTGCTGCTGGGCATCGGATACTCCGATCGTGCCTACGATGCGCCGTTCAGCGCACGTGACCTGACCGGACCGACCTTCGAGACGCGGTTCGACCTCGACCTGCCCCACGGCGTCGGGTTGCAGACGACGTACGATCTCGCGTTGCTCGACGGGTCGCGGGCGCCGCAGGTGATCCTGCTTGACGAGCCGGTGTTCAACGAGGACCTGAACGGCAACGCCGTCGCCACCGACCTCAGCGTGAGGACTGTCCAGCCGATCGACCGCGGCCGCGTGGAGCACGCGCTCGGCCAGAGCGCGACCTTCGCCGTGACGAAGCGCACCGACATCGACGCCTCCGTCGAGTTCCGGTGGCGGCACTTCACCTCGAAGGAGCGGTACGATGTCGCCAACAACGGTCGTCGCGACCGTCGCACGCAGTTCGGGCTCGCGATGACGCACCGGTTCTCGAAGCTCGTGCGGATGTCGGTCGACGGGCGATTCTCCACCCAGCGCCTGAATCGTCCGACGGACCTGGGTGGGCTGGGCGAGGTGGACGATTACAGCAAGTCGGCGGTGCGGGCGGCGTTCCGCATCACGCCGCGATGAACGCCAGAGCGGGGGCGTCGGCATGACGGCGCGCAAGGCGCGGCACCGGGTCCTCTTCGCGGGTTACGCGCCGGTGCACTTCATCTGCTTCCAGCCGCTCTACGAGCGGCTTCGGCGCCTGCGCGATGTGGACGTCGTGCTCTCCGGCGGGCGGGACGCGTCCGAGGCGGGCGGCACGCGGCTGACTGCGCGGACACTCTACGCACCCTTCCACATTCCGGCGAGCGTGGTGAGGGAACTCCGCGAGATCCGCGAGCAACGCTTCGACCTCGTCTTCTGCGCCCACGTCTCCGGGTACTTCCCGAAGGATGAG